>JAGVNU010000110.1 GCA_020053105.1 Thermodesulfovibrionia bacterium | reverse complement strand
CTTTAAAAATGGAGTTGAGTTGGAGAGCAAACCCGATAGGAAAGGTGCGGCCTAATTTACCGCTATATCATATTTACACAAAATAGTTGACAGTATCTATCTTATTTCAACCGCGTATCCTGAAAGGATTTCCACGATGTCGTAAAACTGTTCAATATCTCTATCATTGTCTGCTATCAAATCAATAAGATAATCGAGGTCGTGTTTCTTTTCGAACGGCGTATCAAGGTAGACCAGATATGCCTTTAGATATTTTTCTGCCGCTTGTTGACAATGGTAACAAATAATATCCGTAAATTCAGGTCTGTTATCAAGCGTCAAGCAGGCAGTGTCTAAATCTCTGCCGGCCTTGTGTATCCATTCTTTTATAAGCGATTTTTTTTTGTCTTGTTTATCCATATAGGACTTTACCTTTTTTGAGCACTCCTGTGATAAATGCGGTATCTATCCCCTCCCACTTGCTGACTTCTTCTGGTGTATAAACAAGTATGTCTACCGCCACCTTCATTCCTCTAAGAATACGCCTTACTTCTTTTGTCCTTTGGTGCCTTGGGATAATACTTTCTTTTATTATGAGGAGGTCAATATCGCTGTCTTTAGTCGGACTGCCGTATGCATATGAACCAAAAAGTATGATCTTTAGAGGCTTGAATCTCTCAGCTATTTTTTTGACTATATCGTCAATTGTTTTTTTTTGATCTTCCGCCACAATTTCACCTCTTCCTTTGCCCAAGTTATTATAAAATATATGTCATGTGAAGACAATGAATTTTTCTTAATAAACTATAAAAGCTAAGTAAGCCACATCCAAACCTGCAGGCATGCATTCGCATAAACCCCTGCCATGACATCATCCAGCATAATCCCCGCGCCTCCGGGGACCATTTCGTCGATCTTTCTGATCGGCGGCGGTTTTACAATATCGAACACCCTGAATAATACAAATGCAGCGAGGAGATAGCCGAAGGTCTTCGGGACAAATAACACGGAAATCAGATACCCGCAAAGCTCATCAATGACGATGTGGCCGCTGTCTTTTCCGAGATGCTTCTCAGTATTATGTGAAGTTATTATGCCCAGAAGGAATACAGGCAGTAAGACAAGCAGGACACTCAAATCCGCGGGCTTGGTTAATAATACCAGTAAAAAACCTGCTGCAGATCCGAAAGTCCCGGGGGCATACGGCAGATACCCAATGAAACCCATGGTGGCAATCGCATGTTGCATTTTATTAAGCAATGTTATGTACCCAGTTCCCGGATTCCGAATAGCAGGGACGAACGGCCGGCCGTACAATGATCTTCTGCATCAGTTATCCTTCCTGGATCACCTTAAAAGAATGTGTTATCTTCGCGGCCTTGCCGATGGTGGTACCTACCATACAGTATTTATCAAGCGACAATTCAATAGCGCGCTGCACCGCGTCTTCTGAAATATTCCGGCCGGTCACTATATATTCAATATGGATATCGGTGAATGAACGGGGATGGGTTTCAGGGGTCTGACCGTTTACATTTATCTCAAAATTTGTGACTTCCTGCTTCTTCTTTCTCAGGATTGAAATAACATCCATGCCCGAACATCCTCCAAAAGCCATAAGCAGAAGCTCCGAGGGTTTTGAACCTGCACTGTTGCCGCCTGCGGATGGCGGGGCGTCCATAACAACTCCGTGTCCGGAATCCGCCGTTCCTATGAACTGCATGTTTTCTACGAGCTTGATCCTGCTTTTCATTTTTGTAAGCCTCCTCACGTTTGATCTGAAATTACTAAAATTTACGGGATAATATTATTTTTGTCAATTAAAACGACATGCGCTGTGCAGCCCTTCAGTGACAGGAGGGACCATCTTAAGATATTTATTGCATAATCTTTAAATCTTTTTTAAAATGATACAGATAAATTGTTTATTCATCAACATTCTTTGAGACTCAATTTGCAAGAATTTACACCGGCAATAGCCCCTGCCATAAACATGTGAAGTGAACATATCTCAATAAAGAGGGAGTCATAGAATTATGCAGAAAATCACAAAAGCAGTTGTAGCAGTAGCCGGTTCCGGCACCAGATTCCTGCCTGCCACAAAGACCATGCCCAAGGAGATGCTGCCAATCGTGGACAAGCCGATTATCCAGTTAGTTGCAGAGGAACTGGTCGCGGCCGGGATTGAAGATATCATTATGGTAACCAAGTGGGACAAAAAAACCCTGGAGGACCACTTCGATCATAACTGGGCGCTGATTGATGAACTTCAGAAATCAGGCAAGCATAAGCGTCTTAAGGATGTGAAGAAAGTTGCCGACATGGCAAATTTTATTTACGTCAGGCAAAAAGGTCCCTACGGAAACGGCACACCGGTATTATCAGCCGCCAGCCTGGTAAAGGATGAGCCCTTCGTATATGTATGGGGTGATGACCTTGTGAAATCAACAGTCCCTTTCACTAAACAGATGATTGATGATCACAAACGTCACGGCAAATTAATGATCGGGGTACAGAAAGTTCCCAAAGAGGTGGTGAACCGGTACGGGATTGTAAAATTGCGCAAGGGGAGTATGGAGATTGAGGATATTGTGGAAAAACCGTCTGTAAATGAGGCCCCATCGCAGCTGGCCGATTTTGGACGCATGATCTTGAATCAGGATATCATTGATATTCTAAGAGGCATCCCCCTCGGCAAAGACAATGAACTCTGGATTGTTGACGCCATTCGGACTTACGTTAAGAATGGAGGAGTATTTCTGGCTAAAGAAGTAGAGGGCGGTGAATGGCTTACCACCGGAGATCCTTTGAATTACCTGAAAGCCATACTTAAATACGCCCTGGACAGGGAGGACATCGGCGGCGACTTAAGGGAATTCATTAAACATTGTGTGTTAAAAAGAATATGCGACTAGCAGAGGCATGGCGCGCCAGGCACTGCTGCCGTCAACATCCTTTCTGAATATTTACAATCTGCAGTTTTGATTTTTGACCTTCAATATTTCTTTTTTATTGAATATATTTGTGCTTTCCTTTTTCCCATAAACCTCTTTCAATAACTTCAATTCCATGATACAATATCTTTGATTTTAAGCCGTGTTATTAATTAGTATGCTTTAATAATGGTGTAACATTAATATATGAGCATAAAAACTGAAAAGGAGAAATAATGGCAGATTTTGACATAAAGGAAGACCGGGACATTGAAATCCCGTCAAGTTTACCAATTCTTCCGGTAAGAGATGTTGTCATATTTCCGTATATGATTCTGCCCCTGTTCGTGGGGAGAGATATTTCAATAAAGGCAATTGAGCATGCAGTTGAAAGCAATAAGCTTATATTGCTTGTGTCACAGAGAGACGTCAATATTGAAACCCCTGCCAAAGAAGACCTGTACACCGTAGGGACAGTCGGGACCATACTCAGAATGCTGAAACTGCCGGACGGCAGACTGAAAATCCTTGTGCAGGGTCTCTCCAAGGCGAAGGTCATAAAATACACACAGACAGATCCGTTTTATGTCGGGGAGATTGATAAGATTATCGATCAGGAACAGCCCAAATTGACCCTGGAAGTCGAAGCGCTTATGCGGAATGTGAAAGAGCTTGTGGACAAATCCCTCGCGCTCGGCAAATCTTTTCTGCCGGACATTATTGTCCTGATTGAAAACATTGAAGAACCGGGCAGACTTGCAGATCTGGTGGCATCGAATCTCGGACTAAAGGCAGAGCAGGCACAGGAACTGCTCGAGGAAACCGACCCTATCCTGAGACTCAAGAAAATCGGTGAAATTCTGAGCCATGAAGTGGAACTGCTGCTGGTCCAGCAGAAGATCCAGTCGGACGTTAAGGGCGAAATAGACAAGACCCAGCGGGAATATTTTCTCAGGGAACAACTGAAGGCGATCCAGAAGGAACTTGGCGAAATAGATGAAAAGACTGAAGAGATCATGGAGCTGCGCAAAAAGATTGATGACGCGAAGATGCCTGATAAGGTGGAAAAAGAAGCCATAAAGCAGATCAATCGTCTTGACAAGATGCACCAGGACAGCGCGGAGGCAGGCACCATCAGGACGTATATTGACTGGCTTGTTGAACTGCCCTGGTCCAAGAGCACAAAGGACAAACTCGATATAAAACTTGCAAAGAAGGTGCTTGATGAGGACCACTACGATCTTGAAAAGATCAAGGAACGTATCCTCGAGTATCTCGGCGTACGAAAGCTGAAGGACAAGATGAAGGGCCCCATACTGTGCTTTGTAGGACCTCCCGGCGTCGGGAAGACGTCTCTCGGGAAGTCCATCGCCAGAGCTCTCGGGAGAGAGTTCTACAGAATGTCCCTGGGAGGCATGAGGGATGAAGCGGAAATAAGAGGACACCGAAGGACATATGTGGGCGCCATGCCCGGCAGGATCATTCAGGGGATCAAGACGGTTGGCAAAAACAATCCTGTATTTATGCTGGATGAAGTAGATAAAATCGGCATGGACTTCAGGGGAGACCCTGCATCCGCGCTGCTTGAAGTACTGGACCCGGAACAGAATTACTCCTTTGCAGACCATTATCTGGGGGTCCCTTTCGACTTAAGCAATGTCATGTTTATCACAACAGCGAATCAGATGGACCCCATTCCATCCCCTTTAAGAGACAGGATGGAGGTACTGTACCTCTCCGGTTATACGTCAGAGGAAAAAGTCGGTATAGCAAAGAATTATCTTATACCTAAGCAGCTGAAAGAGCACGGGATCACCGGGAAGAACATAAAGATAAACGACAGCGCGCTTTTCCAGATCACTACCCAATATACTCTCGAGGCAGGCGTAAGAAACCTTGAGCGTCAGATCGCTAACCTCTGCAGAAAGGTGGCAAGAAAGATTGCAGAGGGCAAGGACAAGAAATACAATATTTCATCAAATAATCTGTCAAAATATCTCGGGGTCCCCAAATTCCTTCCTGAAGAAGAGATACAGAAAGACGAGGTCGGCGTATCTACGGGACTAGCCTGGACAGAGGCCGGTGGAGACATTATCTACATTGAAGCGTCTATAATGAAAGGCAAAGGCGGCATTAGACTTACAGGTCAGCTTGGAGATATTATGCAAGAGTCTGCTCATGCGGCCTTAAGTTATATACGCTCAAAGTCCAAAAGCCTCGGCATAAATAACAATATGTTCTCCAGTAATGATATACATATCCATGTCCCGGCTGGAGCGATCCAGAAAGACGGGCCCTCGGCCGGAATAACCATGGCCACGGCGATTGCCTCTGCTTTTACCGGCAGGGCCGTTCATAAAAACGTAGCGATGACCGGAGAAGTAACACTGCGTGGAAGGGTGCTGCCCATAGGAGGCCTGAAAGAAAAGGCCCTTGCTGCTAAAAGGATGGGCATCAAGAAGGTGATTATTCCAAAAAGAAATGAGAAGGACCTGGAAGACATCCCTAAATATATCAAGAAGGACATGCAGTTTATCCCTGTTGAAACGATGGACGAGGTCCTGAGTAACGCCCTTAAGAAACCTTCCAGAGGGAAAAAGGGCCGTAAGAAATAAGGATGCTTTCTGGAATATAATCCCGTCTCATAATTTCATCCTCGTTGATCCGCATCAAAACGGGGTCCGAGGTTTCAATGGCCAGGGCAGGGTTCGATATTTTGATAGACACTTGAATCCCTGGCCCCCAGCTCCCGGAATCTTTTTTAACTAAGAACGCCATGAAATTATCACAATCAGGTGAATTTGGACTCATAAAAATATTGCAGAAAAAAATCCCCGGTATTTCATCCGAAGTGCTGAGCGGGATCGGCGATGACGCTGCTGTTTTAAAAGTCCCGGACAAGAAAATACTGGTCACTTCCGACATGCTGATCGAAGGGGTCCACTTTGACCTTTCTTTCACCACCTTTTACCAGCTCGGGTATAAGTTTCTTGCAGTCAACATAAGCGATATACTCGCAATGGGGGGGAGGCCTAAACATTTCCTTGTCAGCATCGGCATTCCGGACAAATGCGATTCCGATGATATTTGTGAGTTATACTCCGGGATAAATCATATCGCAGGGGAGTTCGGAATAACCATTGTGGGGGGAGATACCTGCGCTTCAAAACAGGGTCTTGTATTAAACGGTACGCTCATTGGGAATGCAGGAGATAAAACCATCACCCGGTCAGGCGCTAAAGAGGGGGACGGCATCTTTGTCAGTGATATGGCAGGTGATTCGGCGATGGGGCTGTTTCTTTTAATGAAAATCAGAATGCACATCAAACGATGCGAATCTGGAAATGCAAGTATCACAGTTCAGGGTAAAGCGCTTGCGTGCAGTGACGTCCTCACGCTTGCAGGCAAGCACTTAATGCCTCGCCCTGTTCCGTTAAAAGACACGCGTAAAGTAACATCAATGATAGATATCAGTGACGGGCTGCTGGCGGATTTAGGCCACATATGTGATGAAAGCAACGCAGGCGCGGTCATTCATAAAGAAAAGATACCATTGTCCGGGGAACTCCTGTCTGTGGCGAAAAGCCTTGGCAGGGACCCCTTTGATTTCGCCCTGAAGGGAGGAGAAGACTATGCCCTGCTTTTTACAGCGCCCCCGAATTACAGGACCAATGCGTACAGAATCGGCGAGATAATTAAAAAAGGCCGTTATATAATAGACGGCAATGGTAAAAGGACCCGCTTTAAAGCGGAAGGATATGAACACTTTAAATAAGAAGCAAATTTCAATATACAAACTACAAATAACAAATAAATCACAAACTGCAATTATCAAACAATTAACCGGTTTGTATTTGATTATTGGAATTTATTTGAGATTTGTAATTTGATCTTTGGAATTTAATATTTATGTCTTACTTCAGAGATAAGCTCAGGGCCATATTTAATGTACAGGAAACGCCGCACCGTATCGCCCTGGCCTTTGCCTTCGGGGTTTTTATAGGCATATCCCCTTTTCTGGGGCTTCATTATATCGGAGGGATTTTTCTTGCATGGCTTTTCCGGCTTAACAGGCTTGTCGCTATAATAGGCATAAGCGTCAACAATCCGTGGACACTGGTCCCCATCTCTTCTTTAAGTGTGTGGACAGGGGCAAAACTGATAGGCATAAAACAGGTATTGCCTGAAGTTGACTGGAAAGGCATTACGTTTATGACCATAGTTGATTGGCTGAAAAGCCTGTTGACCGAACCCAGTAAATTTATTGACCTTGTAATTACCCTGCTGCCTCTTATCAAGGCCTTTATCGTCGGCTCGTTTGTTGTCTGTACCCTGTCGGCGATAGTCAGCTATTTTATAATTAATTTCCTGGCAAACAAGTACAAGAAGACCTGAGATGCCTCATAAACTTACACGCATTCATGTCCTGCTGTTCATTCTGACCTTTATGACAACACTTCTTGCTGGAGCCTTACAGCACGGCGTAATCCCCTGGGAGCAGCCGGAAAAAATTTATCTTGGATTACCCTTTTCCCTGACTCTGCTTTTCATCCTTTTTGTTCACGAAATGTCGCATTATATTGCCTCCAGGAGACACAACGTGTCCGCTACTCTACCTTACTTTATACCTGCTCCTCCGATACCTTTTATAATCGGTACGTTCGGAGCGGTAATAAAAATGAAACCGCCCATCCCTGACAGACGCTCACTCATAGACATAGGCGCATCCGGTCCGATAGGGGGATTCATTATTGCTGTCATTGCATGCTTTATAGGCTTACATTTGTCCGAGGTTAAGCCGACAGGAGAAATCCAGGAAGGTCTGTCCTTTGGCAGTTCACTGCTTTTTTCCTTTCTAACAAAAATCACCCTCGGAATTGATCCTGAGAAATACGATATAATCCTTCATCCCGTGGCCTTTGCGGGGTGGATCGGCCTGCTGGTCACTTCCCTTAATTTACTACCGATCGGCCAGCTTGACGGAGGGCATATCACGTATGCCCTTTTTGGAGAGAAACATGCGTGGATTTCCAAGGGCATGCTCCCGGTACTGGTTGTCCTCGGTATAAAATTCTGGCCCGGTTGGCTCATGTGGGCGGTCTTAATGATATTTATCGGCTACAAGCACCCGCCCGTCGTTTACCCGCACATTCAGCTCGACAGAAACAGGAAACTTGTCGGCTGGTTAGCGCTTGTTATATTTATCCTGACCTTTACGCCGACTCCTGTTCAGGGATTTTAAGAGGTTACAAAAGAGCAGAAGTCGGGAAAAACCTTAAGCCCGCTAATGATTAACTCCTCACGCTGTTAATTCCCGAAAATATAATGCCCGATACTAACCAGTCCATCACTCACCGTCATGACTCCGTTAAATGTCGTCCGGCCGGTGAGAGCTGAATAGTTGCAGTTATACCCGCCTGACAGGGTAACGGATATATTGCGGTTTGCGTTGAGGTCACCCGTAAAAACAACAATACGGGTCTGGATGATATCTCCGTCCACAGCAGCATCATACGCCGACTGAAGAGTTGAATAATAAACAGGTGGGGTCCCCGCAATCCTGATGGGTTGATAGCATAGCTGAAAATTTGCTGTCACAGTATCGTCAGCATCCATTGTCTCGGTACAAATATTGTTTGACGGCATGTCACAGTTCGTCCAGTTGTCCAGGAAATAGCCGCTGTTCTCCGACGCTGTCAGAACAACCAGTGTCCCGCTGTCACACCAGCAGCCGGTGGAACAGTCAGGGGTTATGCCTCCGCCTGCTGATGGTGATACGGAAGTGGTGAGCTGGTACTGAACGCTGTCAAAAACGGCATAACATGTCTTTGCCGCATCAACCGTAACAATTCCGTCTGAACAGTCAACGTCCCCGCCCCAGCCGGTGAAGATGGAGCCGGCTTCAGGTTCGGCAGTTAGCGTGACAACGGTACCAAACGAATAATTGTGTGAACAATCCATTCCGCAGTTGATTCCTAAAGGAGAACTCGTTACAGCCCCGGTACCGGTGCCCATTTTGTTGACGCTTAAGCTGTAAGTTTGAAGATTGAAAGTGGCCGTGCACATCTTATTGCTTTCAATAGTTACGCTACCGTCTGAACAATCATCGTCTCCGCTCCAGCCTGTAAAAACGGAACCCGGATCCGGATTTGTCGTTAGAGTTACAACCGTACCGAACATATAATCCTGTGAGCAATCATTTCCGCAATCTATGCCTGATGGAGAACTCGTGACTATTCCCCCTCCGGGCCCCGATTTCGAAATACCAAGGGTGTTGATTACAAAATTACCGGTCAGGGTGAATTGCCCCTGTCCGGAAATTTTCTTGACCACTATCAGCGCATCTCCGTTTGTAACAGGCGTGTAATTAATTAATTCATTAACGCCGTTACCGGAGCTTGTGTTTGATGCCAGGATTACCGGAGTCCCGTAAGAACTTGGCATAAAACTATAGAGATATAAATCGAAGTCACCCGTACCCGGTGTTGTCAAAAAAAGGGTAAACGACTGACCGTCTATCAGACTTACCTTTCGCGCCCATGCCCGGCGGGCCGTATCACTACCGCCTAAGATGTCGGTTTCTGAATCGCCTATTGAATAAAAAACCGTCCCCCCTTCAATTGCCGCATCAACATTCAACATGCCGTATCCTTCATACCTGTCCTTACCGACTGGATATCCGCTGGCAGGATCGCTTGCTGCACGCTGTAAAGTGGGATTAAAACCGGTTCCGGCCTCCCGGATCTTATTTGTCTCTGTCGCGGTAGCGCACAAAAGCATCTTCACCAGCCGAACGTCGGAGCTGCTTGAGAAATCCCACGAAGCTCCGGTCAGATTGCCGGTCGATTGAAGCGCATCTATCAGAAGTGCCGCCGTTCCAGCGGCAAAAGGCGATGCCATTGAAGTCCCCATGATATTGTAATAATCGTTGTTACGCACATCTGTGAAGGAGGCGTTTTCGCCGTCTGCGTCATTTGTATCAACAGACATAATATTGGAATAATACTCTGAACCTCCGGGAGCGAGCACATCCGGCTTGTAATCCTCTTCCTGCCCCGCAGTTGAACCAGGGCTCAGGAACCCGCTGCTTGTGTATTCAGTCAACTGGTTAATATCATTTGCAGCGCCTATAGTCAATGCCATGGCAGCCCGGCCCGGATCATCAATCTGGTTATTCGCGGCAATCCCGGCACCGTCGTTCCCTGCTGAAACCACCGGCAGGATACCATATAGGATGGCCGCATTATTGATCTTTTGGCGAGTGGACGGGCTCAACCCGGGCGAACCGACTGCTCCCAGACTAAGATTCATTACCTTGATATTATAAGTTGTGCGTTTTACAACCATGTCGTCAATAGCGCTCCCGACATCCCCCAAATCGCCGCTGCCGTTATTTCTGAATACTTTGGCGCCAACCCAGTTGCTGCCGGGCGCTACTCCCCGTAACGTATTGAATCCGTCGCCTGTTGCTGAGAAATTAGTCATGGAACTGGCTACACCATATGTTGACATGCTGCCGTTTGAGGTGAGGGCTGTACTGTATGCGTTTGAACTTGAAGGTGTAAAGGATGTGTTAAGCGTAAGACCGGATGACCCCGTAGTTGCACTCTGCCCCTTCCACGTTGAAAAACCTTTGGAAGTATAAGCATGATAGAGTGTAGTTGATTCACCTCCCAGCCATGTTGCCGTAGAAGTCCAACTCGTCGCAACCTCTGGGAAATCGATTACACTCGGATAAAAACTCCCGAAAGGAACGCCGCTCAAAGAGCCCGAATCCGTAAAGTACAATGTTGTGCCCGTCCCCAGTGAAGCCCCGGTGCCTAACGCAATACCTGCCACATGTGAGCCGTGCTGGATAATATCACGCGGAGCGGCCTCGCCATCAGCCGTGTAGTCATGCCAGTAAATATTACGCCCGGACAAATCCGCGTGACTGTCATCGACCCCTGTATCAATAATAGCGATGCTGATGCTGCTGTCCCCGTCATAACCGGGACTTCCGGCAAAGCCGCTGGCCCAGACAGGACGGACACGGCCCGTCTGCGTGGCTATGCGCATATGGAGCTGTGCTGATTTAGGTTCATCGATTAAGACTAATTCCTTCCCCATTTTAGCGGCAATCTGCTTTAACTTACCAAGAGGGATTCTCCCATTCCACCCGTAAGAAACCGCCTTGTATATATGGGTGATCTCTCCGCCTGATGAAAGAAAATCGTCGATCTGATTTTGATTGACCTGCCCTGAAAAAATAAGTTCGACATCCACAAGCCTGGCAAGCTCTGCCCTGGCCTTGCTCTTTTCGTCCGGGGTAACAGCCGACAGCTCCGACATCAATGTCTTTTCCGTTTTATCAAACAAACCATCGTCTATTCTGTCCCCGTCTGTGTCATTGGAGTAGGATTGGCTGATCTTTGGAATTACGTCAGGCCCCCGGGGAGGAGACCATTTCTGGGCAAAAGAAGTTTGCCCCGGCAATAGACTGCAGATTCCCACGATAAAAAAAAAGGCCCTCAATGATGTTATAAAGAATTTAAACATAACCCTTAAAAACCATGGAACTGCGGATAGCAAGAAAATTAATAAGATGTCAGCGCAGTATAATAATTTTAAAATATCTATAGAAATTATTATAACTCGTTTTCCCTAATTAATAAGATTTTTATCAGGCAATAAAAAAAGGGAATTGCAAAGCAACCCCCTTTTTCCCTTTTTATTATATTTAATATTTAATCTTTATTTTCCATCTCTCAAGCCCCTTCGTACTTCTTCATCCGCCAGTATTCGGCATTAAGTGTCTCAACAATATAATCAATCCTGCGGGTCCTGATCAGTTTACCAAGACAATCCAGTATAACTTTAGGATGTCTGAAGATTATGCTGAACAGTATCGAGTAGAAACTGATATTGCCCGAAGCCTGGAGATAATTTTTTACAAAGAACTGGTTCTGCAGATGTCTGCGGATATCCCTGAGTTCTTCTTTGCCGAATGTAATAGCCATCAAAGGGAGTTCCGGTTGCCTGTGCGCCCATATTTCAGAGAATGGGATATTGGCGTCGAGCCACCCGTTTTCAATGGCCATTGTATAAATATCCGTTCCTGGATATGGAGTAAGGAAATAGAATGCAGTGTAATCGGCATTGATTTCCTTTGCCACCTGAAAGCTTTCTTCTATGTCCTCTCTTGTCTCTGTAGGATTACCGATAATAAAGGTCGCCAGGGTCCTTATATCCAGCTCCTTGCATAGCTTGAAGGACTGCTTTATCTGTGAAGTCCTGTCGCCTGCGCCGCCTTTGCCAAGCACCTTCAGTATCTTTTCAGAGCCGCTTTCCACACCAAAGTCAAGCTGTACCAGTCCGGAATCTTTCATCTTCTGCATTAATTCCCTGTCGGTCTGGTCGACCCTTGACTGGCAGCCCCATTTAATATTCAGGTTTCTCCTCTTCAGCTCTTCACAATATTCCTTTACCCATTTGGAACTGAGAGTAAATGTATCATCACAATAATATATACCCCTCATGTCGTAATTCTTGACCAGATGTTCAATCTCGTCAACAACATTCTTTACGGAACGCCTTCTGGTCCTTCTGCCGAATATGTTGTGACTGCCGCAATAAATACATTTAAAAGGACAGCCCCTGCTTGTGACAATGGTTGTCTGGTTCTTCTCGGCATAACCCCTGATAATTCCGGGCGGCTTGAGGTAAGGTTTCATATCTATAAGATGCCTTGCAGGAAACGGGATGGTATCCAGGTCCATGATCATTTCGCGTTTACCGTTTTCAACAACTTCACCGTTTTTACGGTACATGACTCCGTTTACGCCGGCAAGGCTTTCTTTCTTTCCAAGCTTCTCACATACTTCAACTATAGTGTCTTCGCCTTCTCCTATGACTATAAAATCAAGGTCAAATTCCTTTATAGTTTCATGAGGCTTAACGGTTGTATGCACTCCACCCGCGCAATATACCACATCAGGCAGCTCCTGCTTTAAAATCTTACAGAGATTAAAGGCCCGCTGATATGCTACGGTCAGAAAACTCAATCCTATCAGATCAGGATTAAAATCCTTTATCTCCTTTAACATCGAGTCCTGGTATTCGGGGTCGGCATCAAATATCTGGACAGCATGTCCGGCCTTCTCCAGTACTGCGGCAATATACAAAAGTCCAAGAGGCGGCACAACATTATTGCCATCTAAAACCTGAGCATTTACTAAAGTTACTCTCATATGTCCCTACCTCGTTTCTTGATTATATTTAAATTAATTTTTCATCCGCAGG
>JAGVNU010000091.1 GCA_020053105.1 Thermodesulfovibrionia bacterium | reverse complement strand
GATCAACGACCCCCACGGAGCGACCAAGCGGATTGTCATTGTCGAAACCAAAGGGCAGGAAGACTTGGATGTGCCGCTGAAGATGGTACGATTGCGGCAATGGTGCGAAGACATCAACCGGGTTCAGAAAGACGTGGAGTACGACTTCGTTTACGTGGATGAAGAGAGCTTTGATAAATACAAGCCAACTTCATTCAAGCATTTGATCGATGGCTTCAGGGAATATAAAGAGAAAAAATAATATTGCGCTCGGGTTCGTCGATTTGGATCGCTTCTATCCCGATTTCATCTGCAAACTTGAAGACAGCCGTATTCTGGCAGTGGAGTACAAGAATAGCAGAGACTATGACTTGCCGGATAACGAAGAGAAGCGCAGACTCGGCGCATTATGGGAGATGCGGAGCGGCGGGAAATGCCTTTCCGTAATGCCGAGAGGGAAATACTTCGAGGCGATAAAGGCGAAATTGGCCATGTGACGGTGAGAATCCGTCTCTTGCGATGACAACTGTTATAAAAGCCTCTTGAAACCGAGTTAACAAAGCAGCTAAATCCATAATTAATGCGACTACAAAGCAGTTGCACAAACCTTATCACAATGATATCTTAATCTCATGAGCAAAGCCGAAAAGCTGTTAAAAGATTCCTGTCAATGAAAGACGTAATAACCTACAAAAACTTCATCGGGTCCGTACATTTCAGCGCCGAGGATAAGGTGTTCTTCGGCAAAATTGAAGGAATCAGTGACCTGATAATGTTCGAGGGACAAAGCGTTTCCGAACTTATCAAGGCATTTCACGAAGCGGTAGTCGATTACCTTGAACTGTGCAAAGAAGCCGGCAAGGAACCTGAACGTCCCTTTAGGGGCAGTTTCAATGTAAGGATACCGGAAGACCTTCACAGGAAAGCCGTAAAGAAGGCTACTATGATGGGCGTATCTCTGAATCAGCTTGTACAGAAGGCGTTAGAGGAAAAGGTCGCAGTTTAAATTATTTTACAGGAGTGAGTTATGCCGATCTATGAATTCTATTGCGAGAAATGCAACACGGTCTATAAATTCCTTTCCAAACGGATCAACACTGAAAAGAACCCTGAATGTCCGCACTGCAGGGATGTTCAGTTAAAGCGTAAGATGTCTCTGTTTGCTGCGATTTCAGGCAGGAAAGAGGAAGGCCCGGCAGTTGACATGCCGCCGGTTGATGAGGCGAAGATGGAGAAGGCAATGGCCATGCTGGCAAGGGAGGCGGAAGGGATAAACGAAGACGATCCCCGGCAGGCCGCCAACCTGATGAGAAAGCTTTCGGATGCGACCGGGCTCAAAATGGGGGCAGGGATGGAAGAGGCCCTCAGCCGCCTTGAACGGGGGGAAGACCCTGAAAAGATAGAGCAGGAGATGGGAGCCTTGCTAAACAGTGAGGAACCTTTAGCCTTTGAAGATAAAGGCAAAAAAGGCAGACAACCTGCACCGAAAGTGGATGAGACCCTTTACGAACTATAATAAGGGAGGAGTGCCGGAGAAGAGCAAATTGAAAGGCATTGCTTATAAAGATCAGAAGTAATTCCATCAATAATCAGGTGTATTTTTTGTTGACCTATTGCAATAGCAATATTTAAGGAAGTTAATGGCATAGCCGATACAATATAAGGTAACCCCTTATTTGATTCGGGTATTACACTATAGTAGAATAGGGCGGAACCATTAGAAATGGAGCGGACATATGAGCAATAACAGACAAGTCGACTTGGATGAAGTGGCCAGCGAACTCAGCGATATCAAACAGGAATACGGAAGCATAGAGGAGAAGCTCAGAGCGTCTGTTATAGAGGCAGAAGATGAGAAGGCAAAAGCAGAAGCGGTTATCGCAGCAATAGGAGATGGCATTATAATTCAGGACACTGATTATAAGATCATATATCAAAATGAGATCCAGAACAAGACGCACGGCCATCATCTGGGTGAGTACTGCTACGAAGTGTATGAAGGACAAGATACTGTCTGTGAAGGCTGTCCGGTAGAATTGACCTTTAAGGACGGGAAGGTCCACAAGACTGAAAGAAGAATAACAACGGACCAGGGGGTAATGTATTTTGAACTTACATCCTCGCCTTTAACGGACTCTTCCGGGAAGATAATTGCAGGTGTAAAGGTCGTCAGGGACATTACCAAACAGAAGATGGCTGAAGAATCTCTCCTGGAATCCAAAAAATACTGGGAAGATACGTTTGATGCCATTACTGATATGATCACGATTCATGATCAGGATTTTAATATTGTCAAATCCAACAAGGCGGCCCAGAAAATATTGAGGCTTCCTGACCTGGAGATTGAAAAAATAACCAAATGTTACAAATATTACCATGGCACAGGGACCGCGCCGAAGGGATGTCCCAGCTGCAATTGTATGAAGACGGGAAAGCCCGCCACCTTTGAAATTTATGAACCTCATCTGGACATGTACCTGGAGGTGAGGGCAATGCCGAGGCTCGATAGCAACAATAATCTTATTGGATTGATACATGTCGTGAGGGACATTACTGACCGTAAAATGATAGAGGATGCACATAATAAACTCCTCGACGACGTAATAAAAGGGAAGCTTGAATGGGAAATGACTTTTGATACTGTCACGGAACTCATAATACTTATCGATAGAGATTTTAATATTGTAAGATGCAATATGAGTTTTGCCGCATTTGCCGGGAAAGCGATGGACAGCCTGATTGACCGGAAGTGCTATGAGTATTTTTCCCCATGTGACCCGGCCCAGCTTGATCATTGTAAATCTCTAGTCCTAAAGGGAGAGCCGATGACCAGGGTCGAAATCAACACAGGGAATGGACGATGGTTTTATGTCAGCCACCGTCCGATGAAGGACAAAAAGGGAGAGTTCATTCATTCTGTAATAATAGCCTCTGACATCACGGAGCTGAAAAACATGCAGGGGAAACT
The DNA here is from genome assembly GCA_020053105.1 of Thermodesulfovibrionia bacterium. GTDB lineage: Bacteria > Nitrospirota > Thermodesulfovibrionia > UBA6902 > UBA6902 > UBA6902. The sequence goes on along the minus strand of JAGVNU010000091.1, from coordinate 49,653 downwards.
TGTTGAATCAGAGACGGAACTGAAAGAACAGATTGAGGAACTGGAAAAGTTCTATGACATGGCGGTCGGCAGGGAGCTGAAGATGAAGGAGCTGAAGAATGAGATAAGGAAATTGAAGGCCGAACTTTCAGCATATGGACATAAAAGCACTGATGAGTAAGTCCCACTTTTTTTGGTCTGGAAAACAGCTCTGTCCTGACTTTATTCAATAAGCATCTGCATTAGAACCAATACTTCCCCGGAGTAACAACCATTATCTCCTGTTTCGGAAGGAGCATATTCATGACGTTAAATGCCGACCTGAAATTATTTCTTGACAAATCATATAAACATATGTAAATATGATTATATGAAAACGGCAATTGAGATATTTAAATTACTGACGGATGAGCAGAGGATAAGGATATTAATGCTCCTGATAAAAAAGGAATTAAGCGTCTGCCAGCTCATGGGGATAACTCGCGCCTCCCAGCCCCATATATCAAGAAACCTGTCTCTGCTTTACAGAGGAGGTTTCCTGCAGGAACGGCGGGACGGCAAGCTCCGCTTTTACAGTATAAGAAAGGACCTTCCGAAGGACAGAAAGACCATGCTTGATTTTTTAAGCGCTCATCTCAAAGCAGACACGAGATACAACGACGATCTTGAGACATTGAAAGAATGTTCTGAGTTTCAGGAAAAGATGGGCAAATGCGACATGAAGACGTTGACGGCATTTATGAACAGACGTAAAAAAACAAAGTGAAAGTTGTCCTGACTGCTGTACCGGCTTTGACGTAAAAAATGAATAATCCTGAATTAAAGTAATTCATAAATGTTTGGGCGTTATGAAATTATGTGATATATACATTCATATATCATCAAATGAACATAAAATGAGGCACAGTATGAAATTGACGGCAACGTTGTTAATCCCTGTCTTATTATTTATCTTTAGTAACAATGCAGGCGCGGAAAAACTTACACTGCAGCAGGCCATTCATGCAGCGCTGGAAGACAACCCTGCTTTGAAGTCGTATAGCTGGACATTACAGGCGCAAAAGGAAGACCTGAAGACTGCGAAGGGCCACTTATATCCGAAATTCAAGATCGAGGAAAGATATCAAAGGACAGACAATCCGACCTACAGTTTTATGTCCAAACTGAATCAGGAGCGGTTTGCCCAGGAAGACTTTCTGATTGAATCGCTTAACGACCCGGCTGACATATCAGACTTCCAGACCTCATTCAGTTTTGAGCAGACCCTGTTTGTACCGGGTGTTTATGCAGGGATAAACATGGCAGGGAAGGAGCTAGAAGCTAAGCAGGCAGAGTATCAGAGAAAAAAAGAAGAGGTAGTACTCAATGTTGTAAAGACATTTCATGCAATCCTGGTATCAAAGAAATATATGAAGTCAGCTCAAAAAGGGACTGAAGACGCGCAGGAGCACAAAAGGCTGGCCGCGTTGAGATACGATGCCGGCATGGGGCTCCAGTCCGATGTCCTGAGGGCGGGAGTGGCATTAAAAAGGGCTGAGGCAATGCTTATCAGGGCAGAGAGCAATCTGGAAGTGGCCGGAAGAACGCTCGGTCTTTTGATCGGACGCACAGGCGCTGTTGACGTCGCAGAGGACAAACCCGTGCTTCCTTTAATTGATCTTGGTGTATATCTTGACGCCTCAATGCAGAGAGAGGACCTGAAGGCGCTGAAACTGAGATACGATAATTCCCGGCAGTCCGTAAAGATGGAAAGGTCCGCTCTTCTCCCGGAAGCTGGAGTCGGCGGCAGTTACTTTTTGAATGATCATAACAGTCCTTTATCACCTGAAGGGGAGAGTTACATAGTGGCCGGGTTTATCAGATGGAACCTTATCGATGCCTCAGCGCACCACAAGATCAAAAAGGCGCAGGCCAGGTCCCGTGAAATGGAAGAGGCCCTGACAGGGTTTGAGAAAGAGATACAATTCAGGATCAATGAAGCATATATCAGAGTAAGGGAAAAAAAACAGAACCAGTCGCTCTCAGAGGCTGTTTTGATAGAGTCGGAAGAGGCCCTCAGATTAGTAAGCATACGTTACGAAAATTCTCTCGCGCCTATGGTCGATCTGCTTGATACGCAGGCAGCGGCGGATGGGGCAAGGGCCGGATTGCTGGAAGCAGAGAATGAATATCTGAATGCGCTTGCGGACCTGTATTATCAGAGCGGAATACTCTTGAAAACGATAAATCAAAATTATCAATTTGATGATGTGCATCAATAGATAAATTGCAAATTTGCAATTCCTATTCTGTCTTGTGAGGAGATTTTTATGAGAAGGACGATAATTGCCGGCTTGACTATACTCATGATGTTCACTATTGCAGGCTGCGGGGAGAAGATTCAACCGGGGGAAAGCGAAGTCAAAAGACCGCAGGTAAGCGGAGTGGTTATTGAAGAGGCAGTATCATCGGAGGTGACAGACTTTTACGAAACTTCCGGGACGCTGAAGTCGGTCAATACTGCGCTGGTATCTGCAAAGATAATGGGTGAGGTCAGAGAGATAAAAATAAAACCGGGGGACACGGTCAGGAAAGGCGATGTCCTTCTCATCATAAATGCCCCTGATATGAATGCCAGGGTCCAGGCTGGACAGGAATCTCTTGAAGAGGCAAAGCGGGGACTCGATATGGCAGGTGAAAATAAAAATCTTATGGAAAAAACCTTTGAGCGCTACAGTAATCTGTTTGACGCAAAGGCCATCTCTGAACAGGAGTTTGATGAGATGAAGTCAAAGAGAGATGTCGCGGTCCTCGAATATGAAAGGACGAAGAAGGCGCTGAACAGGGCAGAGGCCGGACTTTACGAGGCAGAGGCATTCAAGAGCTATTCAGTTATCACATCACCGCTTGACGGGACCGTTGCCGAGAAGATGATTGAAACCGGGAATATGGCCGTGCCGGGGGGGCCGCTTATTCTTGTTGAATCGCGATCGTACAGAGTGGAGGCGCCAGTTGACGAGACATTACTTCCTTCAATACAGACAGGCACAACCGTCGGCATTTTAATTGACGCGATAAATATGGAGACAGAAGGCCGGGTCACGGAGATAGTACGTCAGGTCGATCCTCTCACAAGGACTTTTATGGTGAAGATAGCTTTGAACGATACTTCGCAGCCCCTGCAGGGCGGTTTTTATGCAAAGGTGAAATTCCCTCTTGGTAAAAAGACAGTATTGTCCGTGCCTGAAGGCTCGATCATAACAAGGGGCGAGCTGAAAGGGGTCTATGCTGTGAATCAGCAGGGTGTTATCACATTCAGGCTCGTTAAGACAGGGAAGCGGCATGACGGCAAGGTTGAGATATTAACAGGACTCAGCAGCGGCGAGAGAATAATCAAAAACGGAGCGGACAGGGCCATAGACGGAGGGATGGTTTCCGATGCGGAACAGCGGTAGTCAATTCAATCAATCATGGACAAGATCAGGGGGGCTGAAAAAATGGAGCGTCTAGGTATTGCCGGCGGGATAGCAAAGGCATTCCTGATGTCAAAGCTTACCCCTTTGATCATTATAACTGCCTTACTGCTCGGGGTATTTGCGGTTGTCATAACACCGCGTGAAGAGGAGCCCCAGATCATTGTCCCCATGGTAGATGTGTTCGTCAGCTATCCCGGCGCGACCGCTGAAGAGGTGGATGAACGCGTTGTAAAGCCGATGGAAAAGCTCCTCTGGGAGATAAAGGGCGTGGAGTATCTCTACTCGATAGCAAAGCCCGGTATGGCCCTGTCGATTGTGAGGTTTCATGTCGGCGAAAACATGGAGGACAGCCTAGTCAAACTCTACAATAAACTGATGTCGAATTATGACAGGATACCTCCGGGGGTGTCGGAGCCCCTTGTAAAGCCTAAGTCCATTGATGATGTCCCCATCCTGACACTGACGCTTTGGAGTGAGAGGTATAGTGGTTATCAGATGAGGCAGGTCGCGGAAGAGACAGCTGATGAACTGAAAAAGGACGCCGAAGTATCAGAGGTCTCAGTGATTGGCGGCCAGAAGCGGCAGCTCAGGGTTGTGCTGGACACGTCGAGACTCAAGGCGTACAGTATGTCCCCCCTCCAGATATTACAGGCAGTTCGTGGGACCAATTTCTCCCTGTCTTCCGGAACATTCTCCCATGGGAATGAAGAATTCATTGTGGAGACCGGCATGTTCCTGAAGGATGCCGAAGACGTCGGCAATATTGTTGCTGGTGTACACAGCGGAAGACCTGTATATCTTAAGAATGTAGCGGAAATTATTGACGGCCCTGAAGAGCCTGCAAATTATGTGTTGACGGGATTCGGACCTGCGGCGGAAGAAGGGGACCCCTCTGTGTCCGCCCTTGCAAATGGCGGAATAATCAAAAGCGGCATGTATGAAGCGGTCACCATTGCCCTGGCGAAAAAGAAGGGGACAAACGCCACCCATATATCAGAGCGGGCTTTGGAGAAAGTCGAAGCGCTGAAAGGCGTCCTCATCCCGCGTGAAATAAACGTGACGGTAACCAGAAATTACGGAGACACGGCAAAAGATAAGTCCGATGAACTGCTTCAGCATATGCTGATAGCGGCAGTCTCGGTCACAATTCTGATAGCGCTTGCGCTGGGGATGAGAGAGTCTGTCATTGTGGGTGTGGCTGTGCCCGTGACACTTGCCCTTACCATACTAGTCAATTATATGTACGGTTATACCCTCAACAGGGTGACTCTGTTTGCGCTCATCTTTTCAATTGGTATTCTGGTTGATGACGCGATAGTCGTTGTCGAGAACATACACAGACACTTCAGGCTTAAGGGCGTTTCTCCGGAAACAGCGGTCCGCGCCGTTGATGAGGTAGGCAATCCCACGATACTTGCCACATTCACCGTGATAGCCGCCCTGCTCCCGATGGCGTTCGTGTCGGGATTGATGGGGCCCTACATGCGACCTATTCCGGTCGGGGCTTCCGCTGCCATGCTGATATCCCTTTTGATAGCGTTTATCATCAGTCCCTGGCTGAGCTACAAGGTTTTGAAAGGGACGAAGATACACACGGAGGGTGAAGGAGAGGAAAGCAGGCTGTTCGGTTATTTTAACCGCCTGTACGAAAAGAACCTGCGGGGGCTTCTCGACAGCAGCGTAAAACGGCTAATCGCCTTTGTGCTGGTAGGCCTTCTTCTCGGCGCCGCTGTCCTGCTCGTGGTGTTTAAACTGGTCACAGTCAAGATGCTGCCTTTTGACAACAAGAGTGAGCTTCAGGTGATCGTTGATATGCCAGAGGGCACGACCCTTGAACAGACGGCCATGGTATCGAGGGAAGTATGCGAGTATCTTAAATCGGTCCCTGAGGTGACGGATTATCAGATCTACGCAGGCGCTGCCGCGCCGTTTAATTTTAACGGTCTTGTTCGACATTATTACCTGAGGGCAGGGAGCAATTCCGCGGACATCCAGGTCAATTTCGCTCCAAGGGACAGAAGGAAGGCGCAGAGTCATGATATTGCCAAAAGGATCAGGCCGGAAATTCATAAGATAGGCAGCAGGCATAATGCCAATATCAAAGTAGTAGAGGTGCCGCCTGGTCCTCCAGTGCTGAGCACGCTGGTAGCGGAAGTGTACGGTCCTGATATTAACAGGCAGGTTGAGATCGCAGGAGAGATCAAAAAAATATTTAATGAAACCGAAGGGGTCGTGGATACTGACTGGTACGTTGAGGATGATCAGAAGAAAATAACATTCGCAGTCGACAAGGAAAAGGCCGCGCATCATGGAATTACTACAGGCGACATTTCCAGAACACTGAGTATGACCCTCGGCGGAATGTCGGCAGGGTTGGTCCATGTCGAGGATTCAAAGGAGCCCGTAGAAATATATTTAAGGGCGCCTTTGTCTGAAAGGACAGGCATTGATGACCTGAAGAATGTGCTTCTCCTGTCATCTGCCGGAAAACCTGTGGCGCTGTCCGAGCTTGTAACAATTCAAAAAGGCGTCCTTGATAAGACCATATACAGAAAGAACCTCAAAAGGGTCGTCTATGTAACAGGTGAAGTTGCGGGGAAGCAAGAGAGCCCGGTGTATGCGATCATGAAGATGAAGGAGAAAATAAAGGGCCTGAAACTTCCCGAAGGATACGAGCTGAAACAACACGATATGGACCAGCCGCTGCTTGAGGACAGGTACTCCATGAAATGGGACGGTGAATGGCACATCACGCTTGAGGTCTTCAGGGACCTTGGACTTGCCTTTGCAGCGGTAATGGTAATTATTTATGTGATGGTTGTAGGGTGGTTCAGGTCATTCATTACGCCTATCGTGATTATGGCGCCCATACCCCTTTCCCTTATCGGCATCCTGCCGGCGCATGCGGCTATGGGCGCATTTTTCACGGCCACATCCATGATCGGTTTCATTGCAGGGGCCGGCATAGTCATAAGGAATTCGATCATCCTCGTTGATTTTATAGAGCTTAAAATCGGGGAAGGCATGCCGCTTAAGGAGGCGGTTGTGCAGGCGGGTATTATCAGGTTCAGGCCCATGCTTCTTACGGCTGCCGCAGTGGTTGTAGGGTCATCGGTCATCCTCTTTGACCCGATATTTCAGGGTATGGCCATCGCGCTTATGGCCGGAGAGGTCGCATCGACACTGCTTTCCAGGACGCTGGTGCCGGTGCTTTATTATATTTATAGGAGTAGGGGCGGGGTGCCCCCGCCCTGCACGAAAAATTGATACTATGTAAGTGCAATTCATGAATTGCCCCTACAGTGAATTGATAAGGAGGTCTAAATAATGTATATCGCAAAAACAGACAAATGGTATATGGAGCGGATAATATGGCTGATTGCCGGGGTATTTACATTGACCGGAACAGTGCTCACACTGATTCACAGCAAATACTGGCTTATACTTACGGGGCTCGTAGGCGTGAACCTGATAATATTTGCCGCTACGGGGTTTTGCATTATGGCGAATATCCTGTATAAGCTGGGAGCTAGACCTGTGGCGGGAAATAAGTCGGAATGCGGTGCGGGTTGTCAATCAGCAGAATAACTGAAAACAGAAATAAAAAACGGGACAATAAGAAAGAATTATTGTCCCGTTTAGTGGTTTCCTTTTTTCAGTGAGATTCACCGCAGGAAGACCCGCAGCCCGATCCGCATGATGGCGGATTGGGGTTGTTGATCACAAATCCCTGTCTTTCCCCTTCATCTACAAAATCTATTGTAAGACCGTTAAGCTTCTCAGTCGAATCCTTATCGATAAAGAACTTTGTGCCGTTTTTTTCTATGACATGATCTCCGTCAACAGGATTTTCTACAATATCTATCCCGTATGAAGGTCCGCAGCAACTGCTGCCTGCCATGTAGAACCTGAGCCCCCACCCGGTCTTCCCTTCTGCATATAGAATCTCTTTGGTTTTCTCTGCTGCTGTGTCTGATATGGTTACCATCAATAAAATCCTCCTTGAGTTGTGCCAGAAACTGATGTGGCCTTTTTATTTAAGGTAAAGGAAAAGTATGGGAAAAAGCAATCCTGAATCTTTTTTTAGTTTTCTTTGATGTATACTTTATATGAAAATCCGTACGAATAAATCCGGCACGATAAGCCAGAGATGTTCAGTCCAGGAATAAAGTCCTTGAAGAGGACATGATTTTCATATCAGATCCGATAAAATCGGACAAGCTGTTATCAAGAATAACGGAGGTCATGGAAGGTGAACGCTAAAGACGAAAACAGGATTCTTCTGGTGGATGATGATCCTTTTATACTTGAGGCCGCTTTAAGGGTGTTTTCAGGACAGCAATATGCTGTGACTGCCTGCAGCAATGCGCATGACGCGGAAGAAGAGATGCGGGGAAATGATTTCGATGTGGTGCTGACTGATGTCAAAATGCCCGGGGTCTCCGGTCTTGATCTTCTCGAAAAAATACACAATGCCAATCCTCATCTGCCGGTGATATTAATGACCGCGTATGCCGACCTGGACCTTGCGGTAGAGGCGATTAAAAAAGGTGCGTTTGATTTTATCATAAAGCCTTATCATCCGGAATACCTTATCCATTCGGTGAAGAAAGCTGTGCAGTATGGGAATTATCTCAAGTGGAAGGAGAATTACCGGCTCTATCTTGAGGACATGGTCAGAATAAGGACGGATGAACTGGAAACCGCGAGAAAAGAGGCGGAGAGATTCAGCAGGGACATTGTGGAACGGTTAACAACCGTCGCTGAATTCAGAGACACTGAAGCCGGGGTTCACGTCAAAAGGATTGGAATTCTTTCGCAAATTGCCGCAACCGCTTTGGGAATGCCGGATGACTTCGTCCTGAAAATGGGACAGGCGAGTCCCCTGCATGATATAGGCAAGCTGGGAATAACCGATTACATACTCTTTAAGATGGGGCCTCTCACGCCGGAAGAATTTGAAGTCGTAAAAACGCATACTACAGCTGGCGAAAGGATATTGTCAGGGTCATCACACCCGGTCCTGCAGCTTGCACAATCCATTGCGCTTAACCATCATGAAAGGTGGGACGGGACAGGATATCCAAGAGGCCTGAAAGGTGAAGCAATTCCTGTTGAAGGCAGGATCGTGATGATCGTTGACCAGTATGATGCCTTAAGAAGCGAAAGACCATATAAAGATGCGCTGGACCACAAAAAGGTCTATGAAATAATTACTAAAGGGGATGGCAGGACAAGGCCGGAGCATTTTGATCCTGCTGTCCTGAACGCGTTCATCAAGAAGGCTGCTGAATTCGACGAGATCTTCAGATTGCTGGCTGATTGAGGGCCCTTGTATCGGGTCTTAAATTTTACAGACCGTATTACGCCTGTTTCGTTTCGCTTCATATAATGCCGCGTCCGCTCTTGCGATAAAGTCCTCGGCCCTTGCAAATGTCTTATCAAACTGACAGATCCCCAGACTTATGGAAAAACCGGCAGTCTGGTCATCTCTGACCGGGACCTGCTCCTGCCCGATCCTGGAGCGGAGGCGCTCAGCGACCTGCATACCGATGCTGATGTCGGTCTGTACGAGAATAATAACAAATTCATCGCCCCCGAAACGTCCTGCGATGTCCGTGTTCCTGAGGGTCTCTTTGATTACAAAGGAGGCGGTCTGCAGTATTTTGTCTCCGGTAATATGTCCGTAAGTATCGTTGATCTTCTTGAAATGATCTATATCAAAAATAATGAGAGAAAGGGGAGTTGCGTAACGTCTGGCCCTTTCCATCTCTTCAGTAAGACGCTTGTCAAGGTGCTGCCTGTTAAACAGGCCGGTGAGCCCGTCCGTCTGCGAGAGGTGCTGCAGTTCGCGTATCAGGACATCGCGGTCTCCCTCAATTTCCTTGCGCTTGGAAATATCACGGTATATTGACAGGACAAACTTCCTGCCGTCGACATCCATCCGCGATGCGCTGACTTCAACAGAAAAAATATTGCCGTCTTTGCCTTTATGAGTGATCTCAAGCCGCAGCGTTTCCCCTGCAAGTATGCGTTCGATACGCTTGGGGGCCTTTGCGGCATGTTCGGGCGTCTCGAGATCGGTAACAGAAAGGCGGAGGAATTCTTCTTCAGTGTATCCGTACATATGACAGGCCGCTTTATTGGCAGACAGGATTTTTCCGGTCTGCGGGCCCTCGGCCTTCAGTATAAAGATGGCATCGCCGGATTGTTCGAACAAAGAACGGTAGCGCACTTCGCTTTCACGCAGGGCCGTCTCAATCCTGTTCTGCCTTGTGACGTTTTTGAAAGTTTCTATGATATGGAGCACTTCACCGTTTTCATCCAGAATCGGGGTGGCCGTGATCTCGACATACATTTTATTGTATAAACTGTCAAAGTGCGTATGTGTCATAACTACCGGCAACTTTGTCCTGATTACTTTTTGCAGAGGACAGGGATTGGCCTTCCCGCTGCAGGGTTTGCTGAGGTTGTGGGTAATTTCATAACAGTACAGAAACGGTCTTCCGGAATCTATTTTTCGGGCTATACCGAGCAGTTTTTGATTGGTCAGGACGACCCGAAATTGCCGGTCAATGACCAGTGTGGGGTGTTCAATATGATTAACAACGGTCTGCAGATAGTCAGGGGAGTTAATGTATGGTACAGGGTTATCTGTCATGATATGGCTTATGTAAAAAATTTGTTAATAGTTTATCATTTAATACGTACTTTCAACAACAAATACAAATGTTTTCGCGCTATGGACAGCCAGTGGAACCAGTACCGTCAGACATAATAAAAAGAGTTCATGAGCTGTTTAATAACAGCGCCCTCACACTTTCAGTTGCCGAGTCATGCACCGGCGGCCTTGTCTGTCATTTCATAACAAGTTTGCCCGGAGCGAGTGCCTTTTTTACGGCAGGCGTTATATCTTACAGCGAAGACATCAAAAAGAACATCCTCGGCGTCAATGCAGAAACAATAGAAACATTCGGGGTCGTCAGTGAAGAGACTGCGCGCGAGATGGCTGAAAAAATACGGCAGGTCTCAAATACTGATTTCTCGCTGTCTACTACGGGGAACCTCGGCCCTGATGTTCTTGAGGAAAAAGAAAGGGGGCTCGTTTATCTGGCTGCAAGCAAAAAAGGCAAAACCGTATCAAGGGAATTAAGATTGAAAGGCGATAGAGAGGGAAACAAGGCAGAGGCAGCGCTTGAAGCGATGAAATTGTTGATCGAGATTATGCAGGAAGGGCGGGACATTCTTGCCCCTGCAGGGTGAAACAATGATAAATATTCCTGCTGACATAAAACACGAGATTGAGAACCTCGTCAAAGACCTCAATTACCACTGCTACCGCTACTATGTGATCGATTCACCGGTCATTTCTGACGAGGAATACGACAAAGGCTACAGGCAGTTAAAAGAGCTCGAGGAAAAATACAATTATGTCCTGCCCGATTCTCCGACGCAGCGCGTGGGCGCCCCTCCGCTTGATAAGCTTGACAAGGTAAAACATACGGAGCCGATGCTCTCTCTTGATAACGCCTTTTCACATGATGAAGTAAGGGAGTTTGATGGGAGGGTCAAGAGGTCATTGAAGTCGGATGAAGATGTGGAGTACACCGTTGAACCCAAATATGACGGGCTTGCAATGGAACTGACTTACAAAAAGGGCATCCTTTATAAGGCATCAACAAGGGGCGACGGATATGTGGGTGAGGACGTTACTGTGAATATTAAAACTATCAAGGCCGTGCCCCTGAAGATAGAAGATGTGGATATTCCTGAAGAGATCGACATCAGGGGAGAGGTCTATATGGACGTGAGGGAGTTTGAGGCCCTGAACGCGGAGAGGGAAAAGGGGGGAGAGCCTGCGTTTGCCAATCCGAGAAACGCCGCCGCCGGTTCAATCCGGCAGCTTGATTCTTCAATCACCGCGAAAAGAAAACTGCATCTTGCGTGCTACGGCATAGGCGCAGTGAGAGACATCAAATTCGCCAGCCAGTGGGAATTTATTGAATGGCTTAAGAAGGCGCGCTTCCCGGTCCCTGTGCTTATAAAACTCGTGAAAGGGACCGACGGTGTCATTAAAGTCATAAAAGAGATTGAGGAAAAGAGAAAGGATTTCTCCTTTGAGGCTGACGGCGCAGTGATAAAGGTCAATGATTTTGCGCTGCAAAAGGCCTTGGGTGTAAAGACGAGAGAGCCCCGGTGGGCCACGGCGTATAAATTCACTGCCCATCAGGGGATTACAAGAATAAACGATATAATCGCAAGCGTCGGAAGGACCGGGACCATTACCCCTGTGGCCTTTCTTGAACCGGTGAGGATCGGCGGGGTCACGGTCTCACGCTCCACGCTTCACAACTGGGATGAGATTGAAAGAAAAGATATTCGAATCGGCGATACCGTTATTGTTGAGCGCGCTGGTGATGTAATCCCGCATGTAGTGGCTGTGATCATGGAAAAACGGACCGGTGAAGAAATACAGTTCGCCCCGCCGACTGAGTGCCCGGTTTGCGGCTCTGCAGTTGAAAAGGATGAAGGCGGCGTTGCATTCCGGTGCATTGGATTGAACTGCACTGCGCAGGTCCAGCAGCGTATCGGGCATTACGCATCAAGAGGCGCGATGGACATTGAAGGACTGGGGGAAAAGAATGTCGAGCTGCTTTATGAAAAAGGCCTGGTCAAGCATTTTGTCGATATATATAATCTGAAAAAGCATGAATTGCTTGAGCTTCCCCGCTATGCGGAGAAATCCTCCCAGAACCTTATTGATGCAATTGAAAAGAGCAAACACACAACGCTTGCCCGCTTCCTCTATTCATTAGGCATTGTCCACGTTGGTGAGTATGCTGCAAAGCTCCTTGCAAGGGATTTTAAAGACCTCGAAGATTTGTATCATGTGAAACCTGAGAGGATCATAGAGATTAAGCAAATGGGCGAAAAGATAGCCGGGTCGGTATCGCATTTCTTTAATGATCCCGGCAATCTCCATACCCTCAAAACTCTAAAGTCATTGGGCCTGAATATATCAAACCCTGATTATGAAACCGTGAGTTCTGAAAAACTTCCCTTTGAAGGTATGACATTCGTTGTAACCGGCAGTCTGCCCAAACCAAGAAAAGAGGTCGAGGAACTCATTGAAAGCATGGGGGGTCATGCAGCCGGATCAGTGTCAAAAAGCACTAATTATCTTGTCCTTGGTGAAGACCCTGGATCCAAACTCCAGAAGGCAAAAGCCCTTGGCATTAAAACTTTATCATATAATGAACTCATGAATATGGTGAAAGGCGAGGGGAGATTGTTTTAATTCCGTAATGTATAATTGTATTACTTACGCTATTGCAATGTAGGGGCATGGCGCGCCATGCCCCTACTCTGGTCAATAAAAAATATATCAGGAGATGCTTATGGAGAATTACAAGAAGTGGATAATAGTTTTAATCGCAGTCGTTGCAGGGGGTCTGGTCATTGCGAATTTTATTACCAGACAATCCGGGGTGCCGGAACAAGCGGCACGTCAGGCCCCGGAACAGACTTCCATGCCTCCGGTTGCTCCCGGACCGATGGTGGAGCAGGACCTTAACAAGGTGGTCCCGTTAGAGGAATTGGGCGTGGACACTGAAAATCCCAAGGAGCTTGCACTTTTGGGAGATAAGTATTTTGAGGGCAGCAGGTTTAACCAGGCCATTGAAATCTATAAGAAGGTGCTGGAACTGGACCCCCGCGATATAGATACATTTAATGATCTCGGGTTGGCATATCAGTATGTGAACAGGCCGGACCTTGCAATAGATATTTTACAAAAGGGAGTTAAAGTAGGGCCTTCAAATCAGAGGATATGGCTGAGTCTCGGATTTGTATATATGTCCACAGGGAATAACGCGGAAGCGAAAACAGCATTGAAAAAGGCGGCGGAACTGGGTCCCCAGACAGATATCGGACAGGAAGCAATGAGAATGCTCGGCCTTATTAAATAAGATGTTATTAGAATTATCTGCCGGGTCAAATGGACATCAGTTGCCTGATGCGGGGGCGACTTACAGGGAAAGGATCAGTCTTTTAAATCTTCTAACTTGATATTTCTGATAACATCATAGGCTGAGTATTCAATTACATACTGGATCAGCTCAGAAGGCTTGATCCCGAGTTTTTCTAGTTCATCCAAAATCTCACAACTGGATAAGGCTACCATGCTGACCTCCTGCGTATATTTAAAGCATATTCTGTGCCAAAACCGAGGCATTGATTCTAAGTAATTTTTCTTGAATGTCCGTTAAGCCGTTGGACAAAATTTGGCATGACTTGCAAAACCAGGTCATCATATGGATGCAATGAATTAAATTTGCCTGAGGGGGAAGACGTGGACAGAAAAAATTGACTTTTTAAACTGCTATTTATTATAAAAATATGTTGTTTGCATAAATCTATTTGAAATTAAGGAGTTTACTTGTATGACAAAAGAAAACCTTGAATTTAAGACCGAGGTCAAACAGCTGCTCGATTTGATGATCCATTCGCTTTATTCCCATAAAGAGATATTCCTGCGGGAGTTGATATCAAATGCATCGGATGCGATTGATAAGGCGAGGTATGAATCCCTGACAGACAGCAGTCTTATGGAGAATGACAGGGAGTGGAAGATCAAATTGACGGCAGACAAAGAAGCCGGAACACTGACACTAAGCGACAACGGGACCGGCATGACCAAGGATGAAATAATAAGATCACTTGGGACAATCGCCCATTCCGGTACAAAGGAGTTCCTTGCCGCCCTTCAGAGCAAAGAGGTAAAGGACAACCCGGCGCTCATAGGCCAGTTTGGCGTAGGGTTCTATTCATCATTCATGGTGGCCGACAAGGTGACTGTCGTAACAAGAAAGGCCGGCTCCGGCAGCAAAAAAGCCGTCAAATGGGAATCCTCTGCCGACGGCCGCTTTACGGTTGAGGACACGGAGAAAGAAGGGAAGGGCACGGATGTGACTTTGCATCTAAAAGAGGATGAAAGGAAATATCTTGAAGAATGGGAGCTCCGGGGCGTAATCAGAAAATACTCTGACTACATTGAACATCCTGTTGTCATGGACGTTGAGAAGGAACAGGACAGCACCCTGAAAAAAGGAGAGAAGGTCAAGATAAAAGAGGAAGAGACCCTGAATTCGAGAAAGGCCATCTGGCTCAAAGACAAGGCCGATATATCCGAGGAAGAATACAAGGAGTTTTATAAACATGTGTCCCATGATTTCATGGACCCCGCGAAGGTCATCCACTACAAGGCAGAAGGGACCTCCGAGTTTGTAGCTCTACTCTATATTCCTTCAAATATGCCTTTTGACATTTACTATAAAGACTACAAGATGGGGCCGACGCTGTATGTGAAAAGGGTCCAGATCATGGAGCACTGCGAGCAACTTATTCCTAGGTACCTGAGGTTCGTTAAGGGAGTTATTGATTCGTCAGACCTCCCCCTGAACGTGTCAAGGGAGATACTGCAGTCCAACCGGCAGGTTGAAATTATAAATAAAAGCATAACGAAAAAACTCCTCGATACATTGGGCGAGATGAAGAAGAATGAATATGACAGGTATCTCTCGTTCTACAAGGAATTCGGCAGAATTTTAAAAGAGGGGATACATTTTGATTTTTCAAGGAAGGAGGCGATTTCCGAGTTGCTCCTGTTTCAGTCAATGAATAAGACCGCCGATTTATATATATCACTGCAGGAATATGTTGACGGTATGAAAGAAGGCCAGGAGGAAATTTATTACATAACAGGCACGTCTTATGAGGAAGCAAAGAACTCTCCTTACCTTGAGGCGTTTAAGGAGAAAGGATACGATGTGCTTATGATGCTTGATGAAGTTGATGATTTTATAGCCACCGGCCTGGAGTACAAGGGTAAAAAATTCAAGTCCGCCGTCAAGGGCGAGATCGATCTTGATAAATCAAAAGAGGCGGAAAAGAAAGAGACGAAGAAGAAGTTCAAGGCGCTTATTGAACTTATCAGGGACCAGCTTAAGGATGATGTGAAAGACGTCCGGCTATCGGGCAGACTTAAAGATACTGCATGCTGTCTCGTAGGCGATGAGATGGACATGGACCCGCAAATGGAGAAGCTGCTGAAATCCATGGGGCAGGACATCCCTCAAAACAAGCGTATCCTCGAAATCAACCCGGCCCATCCGATATTTGAGGCCATGAACAGGCTGTTCGAGAAGGAGCAGAAGAGCGTGGTCCTTGAAGAATACATAAAGCTCCTCTATGACCAGGCATTATTGCTGGAAGGTTCAAAGCCCAAGGACCCGACTGCTTTTGCAAATACTATAAGCAGATTGATGGTAAAAGATGCGGAGAGGGCGGCAGGCTGAAATCTGTTTTACCAGTTATGATCCAGGCCGGAAGAATGCCAATTGCCGATAAGAACTCCATATAATGCAAAAGGAATTAGAATAGGGCAGCTTCTAAATAGGGAGATTGCAATGAGGGATGAGAAGAAACCGGACCAGGACGGTAAAGTTGACCGGGCAGGCGATAATGAGATCCGGTTCAGGGCCATCATTGAAAGATCGGTTGATGCCATTGGCGTATCTAAAAACGGTGTCCATGATTTTGTGAATCCCGCTTATCTTTCACTCTTTGGGTACGCGAACATTGAAGAGCTGGCCGGCAGGCCGATTCTTGATCTTATTGCCCCTGATGAACGTGAAAGGGTCCTTGAAAATGTAAGACGCAGGGCAGCAGGAGACGACGCCCCGTCTGCCTATGAAACGCGCGGGCTGAAAAAAGACGGGACTGTTTTTGACATGGATGTTCATGTCTCTACTTATGAATTGAGCGGAGAAACTTTCACGCTTGTTATCCTCCGTGATGTCTCCGGGCGCAAGAAGGTGGAAGAATCACTGCGGGAGAGCGAAGAGCGTTTCCGGATCCTGCTTGATAAGGGCTTTGACGGTGTTTTTATCCACGAGAATTCGATAATCCTCGATCTGAACCAGCGTATGGCGGACATTTCAGGATATACACATTCCGAACTGCTTCATTCAAAGGTGATCAACCTTTTCACTCTGGATTCACAGAGGCGCATACATGATTACATTCGTTGCCCTCCTGAAAAAAGTGAGAGAGGCCCTGGACACGCAGGTTGCGCAATAAATTGTTAATCACCCCGCTGCTTTGCTATCTCGTGGCAGAAGATCGCGCATGCCATGGCAACATTAAATGAAAGCTGCGCACCTTTCATAGGCAGTGTCACCTTCATGTCAAGATGCTTTTGGATCCCGTACCGCACACCTTTTCCTTCAGAGCCCAGTACGAGCGCGAGCGGAAAGGGCAGGGAGACCCTGTTCAAATCTTCTCCGTCTTCAACGACCGTGCCTACGGCCCAGTAACCGGCCTTTTTGGCCTTCAACAGGGCCGCTGACAGATTTGTGACCTGCGATACAGGGACAAAATTCTCTCCTCCTGAGGCCACATGAATGACCGTTTCATTGACCTCAACTGAACTGTGTTCAGGAATCACGAGCCCAAGGCCCCCGAAGCACGCGGCGATGCGTATTATCGAGCCCAGGTTATGCGGGTCATTCAGGTTGTCCAGAAAAATCAGAGAGTTCCGCTTTTCACCCGGCCCGCTCAGCAGTTCATCTAATGGCGTGTATTGATATTTATACACTTCCGCAACGATTCCCTGGAGACGGTCAGCGCGTTTGATTTTCAGAAGATCATTTTCGCTTCCCACCCTGACGGGAATTTTGCAGGCCTTTATCAGGTCGGTAATATGCGGCGCATTAAAATTGTCCTGCAGATATACCTGCCGGATGCTTCCGGGATCTGACTTTAATCGTTCATGAACGGAATTCTTTCCGTATAAGTACATTTTGTTTCTTGCCAAGTCTCCTCCGGGACACAGTATCGGGTGATCAACAGTAAAGGTATAGCAAAATATAAAAGGAAGTCAAGAACTGACCACAATGTGTATATATCCGTCAGCATCACTGCCTGCTGTTTTTGTCCTGATGACGTATGGTACACTTTTAAATCAATTATGAAGATCGCTTTAGTTATTCCAAAGAACAGCTCTGATACCGGTAAGAGTTTTTACGATTATAAATTCTTCTCAGGGTTTCTGCTCTCAAGGAAATATTTTTCTTATCTTCTTGCCGTTCCCACTCTTGTTTCATTGACTCCGCCGGAGCATGAGATCAGGGTGTTTGATGAAAACATAGAAGACATTGACTACGGCTGTGGCGCGGACCTGGCAGGGATCAGTGTAAGGACCATGTTTGCAAAAAGGGCCTATCAGATATCTGAAGCCTTCCGGCAGAGAGGCGTGAAAACCATCCTTGGGGGGATACATCCTTCGATGTGCAGTGAAGAGGCCCTCATGCACAGTGATTCCATAGTGGTCGGTGAAGCTGAAGAGGTATGGCACACCCTTTTAGAGGATGCCCGGAATGGGGATCTGAAAAGGATATATAAAGCTGAGAAGAAGGCGGATTTAACTGCCTTCCCCGTTCCGGTAAGGACCGCCCTCTCGAAAGACAGATATTTTTCCGATATTGTTCAGACTACGAAGGGGTGCCCGTTTCATTGTGAATTCTGCTCGGTCCATGCCTATGACGGCCAGAAGATCAGGAACAGGACCATAGATCAGGTTTTGCAGGAGATAAAGGACATTGTCGGAACAAAGGCCACGTACAAGAAGCGGTCCATATTCTTTGCCGATGATAATATTATTTCAAATAAGAAATTCGCGCGGGAACTTTTTATCGCATTGAAAAAACATAATATCAACTGGTCGTGCCAGGCCTCAATAAATATATCAAAGGATGATGAGCTCCTCCGATTAATGAAAGACAGCGGGTGCGGCTCTATTTTAATCGGACTTGAGTCGGTATCGAGGGAAAATCTTGCCGCCATGGACAAGGGGATCAACCTCCGGCATGACTATTATGAGGCAATCGGAAGAATCCAGTCCTTCGGGATATTGGTGCACGGCTCCTTTATCCTGGGCTATGACTCGGACACTCAGGCGTCCTTTGATGAGCTTATAGATTTCATTGATGATACGCGGCTTCTGATGCCGCTGATCAATATCATGACCCCGTTTCCGGGCACGAGGCTTTTTAAACGTCTTGAAGAAGAGGGCCGGATTCTACATAAAGACTGGGACAAGTACGATGCGAAAAGCGTTGTATTTTCTCCCGCACGCATGTCCCCGGAGGAGCTGCTGGAAGGTCATAAGCGGGTGCTCAGGGAAGTTTATTCGTTTGGTTCCATTTATGAAAAGCTCATGTATTACTGGGGCAATGATTTCTGGAGGCATTCAAACGATGTTGATCCCATAAGGTTCAGATACCGGCTGCTGTTTGCTTTAAGGCTCTTTACCCTGCTTTTTTCATTGAACTTCAAAAGGTCACGGTTTATTCTCAGCATACTGCCGAAGGTATTTCATAAACGCGTGAGAATATCTACGATCCTGACATTGATGGCTTACAATAATTATGCCTATGCTTCATCTTGAAAATTTATAATTCGATATAACCTCTGCACTGCCGAGGCGCGCGGTCAGCATAATTTATTGTTTTATCCAAAACAGATAGAAAAAATTCATATTGAATAATTCATATGATAATATGTATCTTATACCGGGTTCCGGGCTATTTCTTCTGCAGGTGCAAGGCTGTGTCTCTCCCCGGTCAAAGACCGCTACAGGGGGTGTCCAGGCAGGAGAAAAAGATATTATGTAATTATAGTAATTTTGCTCAGGAGGAATGATGACCTACGGATTTGAAAGCGCAGCCGTCTGCTGGAAGGCAATACTGTCGGATGCTTCCGGAAGCAGAGGCTTACTGTCAACGATAGAGAAGTTTGCCAGGGAAAATAATGCGCCGACAAAAGTTGTGTTCGGCACCTCGGGATGGAGGGGTGAGATAGGCACGGATTATACATTTAACAATGTACGGATAGTGGCTTCAGCGATCATCAGGATGTTTAAGGAAAACGATCCTTCCGTTGTTAAGGCCATGGGGGTATCTGATTTTGAAGATATAAAGAAAAGGGGCGTGATCGTCGGTCACGATAACCGGTTTCTCGGTCCTGATTTTGCCAGGGAAGTTATCGGGCTGCTCCAGCAGGACGGGATAAAGACGTGGTATGCGGGAGAGGCAGCCACCCCTGAATTTTCATCGGGGATAGAGATGCTGAATGCCGCGTGTTCAATCAATCTTACGCCCTCTCACAATCCTGCAAATTACGGAGGTTTTAAATTTAATCCCTCGGACGGCGGCCCTGCAGGCACTGAAATTACAGCGAGAATTGAAGAGATCGCCAACAGGATGATGAATGAATCCCGGGCACTCGATACAGTGGAGCCTGAGCATGTTGAAAAAATAGACCTGACAGACCTGTATATGAAATACATTGCTGAGAGAAAAACTCTGGACATTCAAAAGATCAGGGAATTTATTGAAAGAGAGGACTGTGTCATATGCATTGATAACGTTCACGGTGCAACCAGGGGACGCATCGAGAGGATCATAGGTAAAACCCATAAGATAAAATATCTGCGCACAGAGGATGATTATCTTTTTGGAGGGGTAGCTCCCGAGCCTTCCGACAGCAATATGAAGGGTCTGTGTGATATTTTAACGAAAGGCACTGCATCATATAAACTTGGAGTAATCCTTGATCCGGACGGCGACCGTATTCGCCACGCAGATGAAGGCATGATAATTCCAATGAACTATTTCGGCGCGATGGCCTTGCACTTTCTTCATGTTCACAAAGGCATATCGGGAGTAGCGGCTAAATCAGTGGGAACGAGCAATCTGGTAAACGCCATAGCAAAGAAATTAAACATTCCTGTCAGGGAGACCAGGGTCGGGTTCAAGAATTTCAGGCCGTATATGTTAAGGAATGCCAGGGAGAGGGCCATTGTCTGTTTTGAAGAGTCAGACGGCATATCCGGCTTCAACCATACTCTTGAGAAAGACGCCCTGTTCGGAATACTGATAGCCATTGAAATGATGGCGGTGACAGGCAAAAACCTGAGCGTATACCTGAAAGACATCATGGACGAGTTCGGACACTACTATCCAGACCGGTCCGGCATTGAGGTGGACCGTGCCCTTGCCGGGGAAATACTTGTCAATAAGCTTTCATCAATAAGGGAGAAGTATAAAGAGGGAAGCACCGTCAGTATAAACGGGGACCAACGGACCATAAAAGATGTTATTACCGTGGACGGCACCAAGCTGGTATTTGATGACGGGTCATGGTTGATGATAAGACCATCCGGCACAGAGCCCAAGGTGAGGTTTTATATTGAGGCAAGGACAGAGGAAGGGAAAAAGGCCGTGTTTGCGACCGCGGAAAAAATGACCAGGGAAGCACTGGGACTATAATAGCAGATGCACATTCACCCCGCTTGAACATATCTGGTAAAGAATAATCCGAAATACGCCGTTAATATAAATACTTTGTTATAAATCAAATACTTGATACAATGTCAACTTGGACAGCACTTTTTATGAAGAAGGCCTGACAATGAAGATATGGTTACTGATTGCATTGTGTTTTTTTGTTGTAAGTTGCGTAACTGTGCCGCCTGTACTGCATGATGTTCAGTCCACCGGGACCTTTAACGCAAAGTATGATGGGATATCCGGTCCGGTAAAAGAATTTTTTGATAAAGAGAAGATACCAGTAAGAAAGGGGACTGATGATCCGGGCATGATAGAAACGGAAGAAATAAAGGTGCCTTACGAGGGCTTCCAGTATCTGTCGGATTATTGCGACTGCGGAGCCCTGGGCGGACTTTATGTTTATCGTGATATCCTCGGTAAATTCAGCACGTCCATTAAAGAAACAGATAACAGCAAAACATCGATACATATCAGTGCCTCATACAGGGCGTCATTGTGGTTCAATGATACATTCATAGGATGGGTAGAATGCCAGTCAAAAGGGTATATCGAAGGTAAACTGATCGGGTATGTGAATGCTGTCCTTGAGAAGAGTAAGAAATGAAATTGTTGTCGTACTATAAGGTCCCTCTGTCATTTTCGAAGTTAAATCTGGAATCCAGCATTTATTAAAACCAGCTGCTTCCGGATTCCAGCACAAGACCGCGGGAATGACCGCAGTCATTCCTCATAACTATTGTCCCGGAAGAACTAATTTTACAAATGAAAATTCTTTCCTGTATTCTATACAATGGCATTGTAGAAAACATGAAAGGAGAAGAGCATGTTAGATCCTAAAAAAGTAATAATGTATACCGGCGGTCATAAAGGCACGGAAGAGTATTTCGGAGAGGCTGCGGAGAAGTGGGGCCTTCGGGAAGTAACATTTAATTTTGAAGGGCATGAAATAAGCCGTGACAAAGGACTGAAAATACTGTCTGATGAGGAGCTGTCCCGCGGCGGCGTCGGACCGGACATCATAAGGAAACGCATGGAGCGTTCATTTGCCACAACTCCCATGATGCAGAAGATTTTTCAGGTGTTGTTCCATATCGTTAATAACGGTTACCAGGTCTTTGCAGTGGGCTGGTTATTGTCAAATGGAACAGTCAAGGGCGGCACGGGCTGGGGCGTGGAGCTGGCAAAGTTATTTAACCGCCCTGTTCACCTTTTTGAGCAGGACAGGAAAGAGTGGGTATCCTGGGTACATAGTGAATGGATAACGGGAGATCCGGTCATATCTCATAAAACAATAGCCGTTACGGGCACGCGTTATCTGAGCGATGAAGGCAGGCAGGCTATTGATGAGCTGTTTGAGCGTTCATTCAAACCTGCTGGTAAATAAACAGGCGACGCAGGGGAACAAGAGCAGGTACTTAATGTCGAGCCGCTTTTCCCTGAATGCAGCGAATACTGCTTTTACCGAGGTCTGTTATTATATTAATGATTGATTACCGGACTGGAGATATTTGTGAATTACATCAAAATTGAAAACGAGGCCGAACTTCGATCATACCTGGAGAAATTCGAAGAGAAAGGGCTTCATATTATCGCACTGGATATAGAAGCAGAGTCCAATCTGCATGCTTACGGAGAAAAATTATGCTTAACACAAATCTTCGATGGCGTAAACAATATAATTATTGATCCATTCAATATAGACGTTGATACCCTTAAACTTCTCTTTGAGAACACGGACATTCTGAAAGTAATGTATGATGCAGGGAGCGACCTGTCTTTACTTAAAAACACTGCTGATATAGAAATAAAATCGATACTGGATTTAAGACCGGCGGCCGACCTTCTTGATTATGACAAAAAGGACCTCCATTCTTTAATTGCTTATGAGCTTGGAATTTTCCTGGAAAAGAAAAAAAAATATCAGAAACATAATTGGGGGAAAAGACCTATATCCGACGATGCAATTGATTATTCTATCAATGACGTAATATACCTGCTGGCTCTGAAAGATGTCATTTTAGCAAAACTGTACGCAAAGAAACTGCTGGAGCCTTTTTTATTGAAGAATTTACAAATCCAGAACAAAGATTACACCAGGGACCCTGAAGACAAATACAGAAAGATAAACGGGTACAGCAGACTTCGTAATGGTAAAAAGGCCGTTTTCCGCAAGGTTTTTGATATCAGAGAAAAGTATGCAAAGCTGATTAATATGGCGCCTCATAATGTCATCCAGAAGGCCGATTTAATCAATATAGTTGAAGCTCCGGCATTCATTGATAAGCTCCGGTTTTCAAAAAAGATCGGTGTGGATTTAATTCAGGACATATTACAAGAGCTTAGAACAGCAACCAGAGCGATTAAATAAATGCAGAAGACAGGCGGCTCTTCCTTCGCCCGAATCGTTGTTGCGGGAACCAATGACGAATAAAGATGACACTGAAAACATCCGTGCGGTTAAGGTAGGGAGCCTGCCTATTGAGTTGTACATGGTTTTAAAATTCGGGGACATGGTCCAAAGCGGCGGCGAAGCAAAATTTGTGATCAGCGAGGGACTCGTGCGTGTAAACGGTGAGGTTGAGACCCGGAAAAGGAAAAAGATATTTTCGGGAGACATAGTAGCCTTTGCGAATGAAAAGATCCAGGTTTTTGCGAACGGGCAGAATAGCGGGCTGTAATAGAAAATCAAATAGGCAGAAGTCCTCGAAGCTCAGTTTCTGTGTAGTTCATAGTTAAATGACATCCCGTATTTTTTCCTTTATCTTTATGTCAAAGATGGTTATAATTCTTTTACGAATTTTAAATTTTTTGGAGAGGAGGTGAAAAGAGATGGGAGATAAAGGCGGCAAGAAGGACAAGGATAAAAGTGCAAAACAGAAGAACGTAAAAAAAGACGCGAAAAAGAAAAAATAATAAGAACAATATATGAAACTCTGTTGTTCAGACTCAATACGGAATGCTGGTCATTTATAGCTGAGCGGCGGGACGCGTCCGCTGTACTTCAGCGTGTACGTGTCCCGCCATGGGAAAATGAACTCATTCTGTTTCGTATCACTGTAGCAGCCCCCATTGTCAAATAATTAAAAGAACTGTTATTATTCCCCATCTGTCGGAGCTGTAAATTCTGCATTATATCCTAAGGAGAATGGCATGAAATATATTTATGTTTTTTTGTTTGTGCTTGTTGGTCTCTACTGCGCACATACTTTTGCAGCAGACTCGGCATCAGACGAGGCCCTATCTAAGCAGGAGAAGGAAATTTCAAATAATTGCAACCTCGAAGCGAGAAACGCCCTTGTACATGGTGATATGGCGTTAGTTGAAAAGGTATGCACGCAGGCCATTAAAGAGATAGAGAAATCTCACGCGGACAAGGAGGTCCTGGTCAATCCGATAATGAACCTGGCGTTCTCATATACGCTGACGGGCAGGTTCGAGAAGGCAACCCCGCTCTATACCAGAGCAAGGAATATAAGAGAGAAGTTATACGGGGCTGACAGCAGGGAGTTAAGGGAAATTGATGACATGATCAGGAAACAGGAAGAGATGAAACGGCAGCACAAGCAATAGCCCGGATTTTCAAAGGGGCATTTTCAGCCTATAAGCTTTTTAAGAAATTCAGCAGCAGCCTGACCCCGATACCGGTCGCCCCTTTTGGGATGTAGGGCTTGTCCTTGTCAGTCCATGCAGTGCCTGCGATGTCGAGATGGATCCACGGAACATCCCCTGCAAATTCCTTGAGGAAATATGCTGAAGTGATAAGCGAGCCGGTTCTGCCGCCTGAATTCTTCAGGTCGGCGATGTCACTTTTTATATAGTCTTTGTATTCATCAAAAAGGGGCATCTGCCATACGCGCTCAGCAGTTTCCTCCGAGGCCTTTTTCATCTTTGCCATAAGAGAATCATCATTCCCCATCATTGCGATGGCGTCGTTTCCGAACGCTATGGAACACGCTCCGGTAAGGGTAGCTATATCTATAATTGCCGAGGGCTTGAATTTCTTCACATAGCCGATGGCGTCCGCAAGCGCGAGCCTTCCCTCCGCGTCCGTGCTTATGATCTCAATGGTTTTACCATCGATTGACCTTACCACATCACCCGGTTTTGACGCCCTGCCGCCGGGAAGGTTTTCGGTGGCAGGGAGGACCGCTATTAGGTGAACCGGCAAATTCATTTCCGCCGCGGCCTTTAGAACTCCCAGTACAGCGGCTCCGCCTGCCATGTCGTATTTCATCTTCTCCATGCCCTCGCTGGGTTTCAGTGAGATGCCGCCGCTGTCAAAGGTTATTGCCTTGCCGATGAGGGCTACCGGTGCGATGTTTTTCCCTTTGTATGTAATGACGATGAATTTGGGCGGTTCCAGCGAGCCCTTTGCAACGGATATATAGGCGCCCATTCCGAGTGCTTCGGCTTGTTTTCTTTCAATGACCTTAACGGATACTTTTTTCAGGGACCGTGCGGCCCTGACCAGACCGGAGGGCGTCATGTCATTTGACGGAGTGTTCACCAGGTCACGCGCCAGATATGCTGCCCTTGCTGCAGTTTCTACCCACTTAATTTGTTTGCCGATATCTTTTCCCGAAAGGACAGTTATGTCCTTCAGTCCCTTCTGATCTGCCTCTTTTCTGTATTTTTCAAAACGATACTCGGAAAGCAGGCATCCCTCAAGAAACACAACAGGGGAAATATGTAATGGCTCGATCGTCCTGGTGGATAGGCCCGCATGCCTGATCCCGAGAGAGTGTATATATGAAGCAGCCTTGCCTCCAGCCTGTCGCAGCTTCTCAGGTGTGATATCTTCTTTTTTCCCTAACCCGGCGAGGAGGACCCTTTCCGGGTTGATCCTGCCCTGTGTGTGAAGAAGGGAGATCTCTCCATGCCTGCCGCTGAATTCTTTGGAGGATATGGTCTTTCCAGGGAGACCGTCAAGCGCTTTGTCTATATCACGATACGCACGTATACCCTGATTTTCCAGCAGGGGGAGAATTAATACATCGCACGAAAAAGTTGACTCCTTATTGTCCTTAACCGATACTTTCATAGCAGGTCCCTCGTTTCTTATTTCTGGGCTGAATTCTATCACATATACTGACGGCAGTTCAATCGGGACTGTTGCATTTAATGCGTTTTTCATATAAATTCTTAACTGAACAGTCATTGAATTTATAAAATATCTTTTATGCCTATAATTAAAGTTGAAAATCTCGTAAAGCGATACGGCAGTCTGACTGCTGTTGACGGAATATCCTTTGAGGTCGAGGAAGGCACTATCTTCGGCTTTCTCGGACCCAACGGAGCTGGAAAGACTACTACGATAAATGTCCTCTGTACACTTATATCGGCAACGTCCGGCAAGGCCTTCATCAATGGGCATGACTGTGAAAAAGAGCCTTCAACGGTCAGAAAATCCATAGGTATCGTATTTCAGGATACAACTCTCGACAAAGACCTCACGGCCTACGAAAACCTTCTGTTTCATGCCTATCTTTACGGGGTAAAAAAATCTGAGATCAAGACGCGTGTGCATGATGCCCTCAATTTCGTTGACCTTTATGATAGGAGAGACGACCTTGTCAAAAAGTATTCGGGCGGTATGAAACGCAGGCTTGAGGTGGCAAGGGGACTCATCCACAGGCCAAGGGTATTGTTTCTTGATGAACCCACTCTCGGACTGGACCCCCAGTCAAGGGCGAATTTGTGGGGGGTCATAACGGAAATGCCGAAGAAGCACAATGTGACTATTTTTATGACTACTCATTATATGGAAGAGGCCGAAGTCTGCGACAAGATAGCTATCATAGACAGCGGGAAAATAATTGCAGAGGGCAGTCCCGATGAATTGAAAAAGATAATCGGCGGAGACGTTATCTCTCTTAAAACCCGGGACAACAAGTGGTCTCAGAAGGAGATTAAAAAGCTTTTCAACATCGATGCTGAGGACAAGGAAGGTGAACTCTACCTGACTTCAAACAAGGGAGATGCCTGCATCCCTGAACTCATCCGCGGGCTCGGGGATATGGTGCTCTCTGTAAAACTCCAGAGGCCGACGATTAACGACGTCTTCCTGAAACTGACCGGCAAGGCAATAAGGGATGAGGACGTTTCGGGGATGAGCAACATCAAGGAGGAGGTAAGGGCATACAGGAGGAGGCACTGACGCTGAAAGTTATAAATTATGGAATTTAACGCTGTATATGTTTTAGTCGCCAGGGAGTTTAAAAAGTTCGTCAGAGAACGGAGCAGGCTTGTGTCCGCTATTGCCCGTCCGCTGATATGGCTTTTTCTGGTCGGCGCGGGCATGAGCAGGCTGGTCAGTCCGACGGGC
This sequence comes from Thermodesulfovibrionia bacterium, assembly GCA_020053105.1. Lineage (GTDB taxonomy): Bacteria > Nitrospirota > Thermodesulfovibrionia > UBA6902 > UBA6902 > UBA6902. The sequence goes on along the minus strand of JAGVNU010000091.1, from coordinate 22,483 downwards.
GGCGTGTCCTATACGCAGTTTATATTCCCCGGCATTCTGGGGATGACCATACTGTTCAGCTCCATATTCTCCTCTATATCCATTATCTGGGACAAGGAGTTCGGGTTTTTCAAAGAGATCCTTGCCGCTCCAGTTTCGAGGTTGTCTATTGTAATCGGAAAGGGTTTGAGCGGTACTGTTGTTTCCACCATCCAGGCTGCCATAGTCCTTTTGCTGTTTCCTGTTCTCGGCCTGAAACTCGGGCTGGTCCAGATAATTGCAGTGCTGATTATTGCGATAGCCGTGTCTTTCTGTATATCAACATTCGGTATTTTGCTTGCCACATTTTATGAGAATTATGAAAGCTTCAGTGTAATTATGAATTTTATTGTTATGCCCATGTTCTTTCTCTCTGGGGCCATGTATCCTGTCAAGCTCCTGCCGAAACCGCTGGCCCTTGCAACCAAACTTAATCCGCTTACATACGGTGTTGACGCGTTCAAGAATGTTATCTTCCCTGCAGAAGAAGGGCCGATGAGCGCTGATTTCAGCCTCGCGACTGATATGACAGTTATATTAATTCTTTCTTTTGCGTTTGTAGTCATTGCAGCCAGGCTCTTTGAGCGGAAGAAATAACAGTGATTTTATGTCAGTATCGCAATCGTAGGGGCGGGGTCCTGCCGCACCTGCAACTATTTCTGTTATAATGAGGCCATGGAGTGAGCAGCATGGGCGCCAAAAAGCAATTTTCAGAAAAAGTCGTAACCCATTCGTTCAGAGACCTGAAAAAAATCATGAAGAGCAAGAGGCCCGAGACGTTTTCATTAAAGGTCCCGGCAAAAACAATCAAACCACCCGATGATGAAGAACTCTTCTTAATCACAATGAAGGAAGTACAGGAGATCGGGGAATTCAGAGAGATCCCGCTGTATCATAAAACAGCGGTTCCGCCTGTAAAGAAGAAGCATCCTGATAATGAAGTGTTGAAGGCCCTCGACGATACTGTCCGGGGACGGAAACCCCTGCACCTCCCTGATACCCAGGAATACGTGGAATGGATTGATCAGGCGCATGGAAGGAACATCCTGAAAAAACTCCATGAAGGGAAGTACTCAGTCCAGGACTGCCTGGACCTGCACGGGGTCATTGTTGAAGAAGCTGAAAAAGAGGTAGATGTTTTTATCAGGAATTCCGTGAAGAAGGGACACCGTTGTGTTAAGATAATCCACGGCAGGGGACTTTGCTCTCCTCAGGGCCCTGTACTGAAGGACATTGTGGTCAAATGGCTGTCCATGCGTTACAGAAAATACATCAGGGCCTTTGTTACTGCGAGACAGTGCGATGGGGGACTTGGCGCTGTGTATGTGCTTTTTAAATAAGTGATCGTTCACTCACCAGGGCCGAAAGTGTTAAATTTTTCAGCATTCATGGTAGTAAAATGGTTTGAATTTTAATGGTATAATTGTGATAAAATTACAGTTGTAAATTTATCATGCTATAATTTTAATGCCGGATCAGGTCATATCTGTTTATTAATACAATGAGTGATACTAACTATATAATTAAACGTGTCGAAGACAAGAAGAGCGACTACAGGGATTATGATTTTACGGAAGAAGAAAATAACGCCTTTAAGACCTTTTTCGATCTGGCCCAGGAAATAGACGATATTGAGGATTTCTATAAGCTGTGCGTGGCAATACCTGAATACTTTTTTAATCTGCAGGCATGTCTTTATATTGTAGACCCGGCCAAGAATTCTCTGACGCTTATTGCAAAGTCCGAAGCCGGGGATTATCAATTGCACACACCTCCTCCCGAAGAAGTGAGACCCGCGGACAAACCTTATTATACGAAGAAGAACAGCCTGGTCCTGACGATCCGCGGGAAAGAACCCCTGATCGAGGAGCTCCCTTTTAAAGTTGAGGACGACGTGCTTGGTATACTTGCGATATATCCGGTCAGGGACCTTTCAGGTCACCGTGAACTCTTCTTCCAGAAATATGCCAACCGTATCGGATTCAACATACATAACAGGTTTCTGGTCAAGAAGAATATTGAGCACCTGAAGTTTATCCGCTCTCTAGTTGCCGACATTGAACATAATATTATAGTCCCCAATATGGTGTACAAGCTTTTTCTGAAGGGACTGAGAAGAAAGATAGAAAAAAATATAGAGCTGGAAAAAGATTTTTTCAATAAATCAACCGCCGGGCTGTGTGATGTGAATTGCATGAATAATTTTATGAAAGAATTAAATGACAATAATCAGGGGCTGGCATCGGAACTCGAAAATATCGAAAAACATTACAAGAACATGAGCCTGTTTATTGAGACACTCTTTAGGAAAAGCCATTTTGATCAGGGACGCCTTTCCCTCCGCACCAAAACCTGCAACATGAAAAAAGACGTGCTGCAGCCGCAGCTTGAGCGTTACAGCGAGCAGTTAAAGAAGATGGGGATTTCGATAGATGACCGCATAAGCGGCATCCCCGATTCTGAAATTATAACTGTCGTTGATGTCGGACTGATAGCGCAGGTCTATGCCAATCTTTTTTCAAATGCTGTTAAATACACCCAGGTGATCATTACTGAAACAGGCGAAGAGAAGAAATATATTTCTTATGGACACGAGATGATCAGGGATTTCTTCGGACCGGGGAAAGACGGTGTGAAGTTTAATGTATTCAGTACAGGGCCGCATATCTCCCCGGAGGAGAGGGGAAGGTTGTATGATGAAGAATTCCGGGCTTCCAACGTACTGACTCAGCCCGGCTCGGGGCATGGATTGTCTTTTATAAAAAACGCTGTTGAGATCCACGGCGGGACCGTGGGCTATGAGCCCACGCAATACGGGAACAATTTTTATTTTATCCTGCCTAAATAACTCGGGAGTTTCATCCTCTGGAAGTCCTTCCATTGACTTACTGATGGAGAACTGGTATGCTTAAACAAGAATTTTAGAAGTTTTTGCAGTTCATGCAGCCACAAAGACTTTTGACTTTGTGGCTTATTTATTTGTGATGATACCTTCTGAGATTTTAATTTAAGAAAAGGAGGTAAATGAAATGGCAAATGGAACAGTAAAGTGGTTCAATGATTCAAAGGGCTTCGGCTTTATTTCGGCTGAAGACGGAAGCGACGTATTTGTTCACCATACTTCGATCACAGGCAACGGATTCAAGTCTCTTGCTGAAGGTGAATCAGTAAGCTTTGATACCGAAAAAGGCCCGAAAGGCCCCAAGGCTATCAATGTTGTTAAACTGTAATTAACAGACAAAATCCCTCTTGCTCCCAAAGCAGGGGGGATTTTATTTTGGAGGTGGTAATGGTAAACAGACAAAATTTTGCCGTAATTAAGGAATTAAAGAGGCAGAAGAATCTTGCTGCCGGACTGGTTTCTGACCGGTTCCCTTCGGTTTCGGACATTGTAATTTCTATGACATATTTTCAGAAAAGCGAAAGGCCCGTTCTTATGGTCCGCACTGTAAACATTGTCCCCGCTTCTTATGCCCTTTTTAATATGGACTGTATGATAAAGGGCTGTGACGGAGGGGGGTTTGATCTGAACTCCGTGATCGCTGACATGGTCAAAGCTCATAAGAAAGTGAAAAAGGGCGCTATCGCATGTCAGGGGAATATTGATAAGCAGGCCTCCGAACATGCAAGTATTGAGTACGAAACCGTGATAAATTATAAATGAGGCTGCCCTGTCAGCTCTATTAAATGTCCTGGGGGCCGGGCAATATGCACTACAGCTTCAGCCCCTTGAGCACTGATTTTTTCCCGCCAAAACCGGGGCGCTGCTCGACAGAAAACCCCGCAGCCATAAGTCCACGTCTCACTTCTCCGGCAACAGTAAAGGTGGCACAGGTCCCGCCGGTCACTGTTTTTTCTCCAATCACCATAAGAAGCTCATGCCGCCACATGGCAGGGTTTTTCTTTGGTCCATGTCCATCAAGAAACCATGCGTCACAGGGAATTGTGAGTGCATGGACCATTTCGAGGGCCTCACCAATCCAGAGATTCAAGTTCAGTACGCCAAAAGGCCGGGTGAGTTGTATCCTGTGCCACCCCGGCTTGGAAATTTCGACGCGGCTGTAGACCCGGACAAGCTGGTCAATAAGCGGACCGGTCTCCGGCCTGAACACGTCGAGAATGGATTCCATCCGTTCAGAAGTGACCGGATGCAGTTCTACGGAATTGTAGGTAATCGCGATGTCCGTGATCCCGCAATTGTCCAGAAAATCCATGAGGGCAATGAGAAGACGGCCTGCCCCGAAGCCTGTTTCACCTATCCTGAATTCTTTACGCCCAGGCCTTGCGGCAGAAAGGACATCCATGATGCCTACGCCACGGAAATAGACGTGCTTTGCTTCTTCAATTGCATTGACCACATCGAAATAACGGTCGTCATAATGTTCATTCACAAGATAGGGAGGGGGCTGCATGGTCATAAGTGAAGATCTTTTGTAAGGCATGAGCCATTGTAACATGGGAAGTGGGAAAAATGATTGGTTCTCACCGCTGGATTCATTCGTATGCTACTGAAGAAGAGGCGTTATAAGGACGAGGAGGAAGACCGCTCCTGAATCTGTTTGGGGATAATAATCGGGGACACATTCAATGTTTCCTGATACAGTATAATAATTATCAGCAGAAGAAATACTTATGCATATTGCCGCCATCTACAACCTGCCGGACCACAAAGATGACCTTGCAGAGGCCCTGGCCGCTGCTTTAGGGACCACCGTGTATGAGGCGCGCTCCCGGCTGCGTGTTCCGGGTAAAGGCCCCCTCGTTGCAGCCTCGTGCCGGGACCGTGAAGCTGCCGAAACAATTGCGGAGAGACTGGCGTCAGGGGGATTCGATGCCATTGTGCTTCACCAGGATGAAATTGAAACAGAGTCTGTGCAGTTCATTGTTAAAAAATTCAGGCTGGATGATGTGGCGCTTGGCGTTGAATCGGGGAATGGACAGAATCTGACAGTTGACTACAGAAGCATTGACCTCTTGCTGCGCGGTACGAGCATTGCAATGAAAACGGAGATCGAGACGGTCAAGGAGCGGAAGTTCAGCCTGGGCAGGGCCGTGCTTTCAGGAGGTCTCGTTATGAGCCGCACTGAACAGATTAAACGCGAGATCAGGACTGAAGAACGTGAAGGTTTCTTTAATCTCTATTGCGGACGCCTGCCAACTCTTGTATTCCGTGAGAGCGTCCTGGTATATGATTCTCCGGGGTTTGCGCTGAAGCCGTCCCGTTTTGAGAATTTTGCATATCTCATATCTGAGCTGAGGCATCGGCAACCAGAAGCTATATTCGACGAGCGTCTGTTGAGGCGGGCTGAACAGGCGGCTTTGCTGGGGCCGTTGCTGTCTCCCGAGGAATTTTTAAATGTCGCGACATCGCTCCTCGCAAAGATACTCCGGCTGTAGGGGCATTAATAATTACAATGATCTTACGAATTTGCTACAGATGCAGCAACTCAGGAATAATTTCCTCCCATGGAAAATTGTTCCGTATTAAGCCCTTCCCCCTCTGCCTTACGAACCTGCATAACCGTCCGTAATATCATATTTCCAGCAGTACAGGCCCATAAATATGTCCGTTTCAGTTTCGGCATGTAATTTGCTCTAACCTTTCTGAAAGAAGATATTTACTGATACTCAATGATTGGGGAGGAGGAACGATGAACATTATCCTTGGGGCTGTCGTAACAATCAGCCTGGTGTCTTTCGCTTTAACTGTTTTTAAGGACATCGGGATATCAATGATTTTCAATCTCGATGCCTTTTTAATCGTTACAGGGGGGACCACTCTTGCCCTGTTTGTGGGATTTCCTTTCGGAAGGGTCCGCAATACCATATACGACATAATCAAGGCATATTCAAGACGAAGGGACAGGGATTCTGTCATTAAGGACATTCTCGATGTCTCAAAGATGTACATGAAAACAAATATAAGAAACCTGGAAAATAAAATAAAAAGCATAGATGATGATTTTCTGAGACTGGGGGCGAAACTGCTTATAAATAATTACGCCGGCCACGATATAAAAAATATTATGGAAAGGGAAATGACGATCAGGCTTGTGGACCGGAATTTCAGTCAGAATCTGCTAAAGACAATTGCACGGCTGACCCCTTCATTCGGACTGGCAGGCACTGTCATCAGTCTGATTAAAATGTTTAAACACATGGAATCCGTTGATGCGATTGCGCCTATGATGGCTGTTGCCCTTATGTCCACTTTCTACGGTGTAATTATCTCCAACCTGATTATGCTGCCGCTCTGTGCAAAGCTTAAAGAGCAGGCCATTGAATCTGAGCTGATCATGAATATTACGATTGAGGGCATACTCGCTATCAACAACCTGGAGCATCCACTGAAAATCGAGGAGAGAATAAGAGGGTGCCGGGAAGAGGAAATTGAATACTTAACAGGCATAGGCAATACGGTGACTGCTCAGCATGTCTCAAGCCAGATGTAATGATTCTCATTTCCATACAGAAAAACAGGGAACAACTGGAGAAACAGCATGAAAAATAACCCCATGAAAACGATACCGCCTCGACCTGAAAGGGCCTCAATCGTGTCATACCACAGGATCATGAACGGATTTGATGAAAACGTTGACAGTGACAGCAATTGGCTCATTTCTCTAAGCGATCTGTTGTCCCTGCTGCTGGTTTTTTTCATAATGTTTGTTGTTATGACAAAAGGTTCCGGGGCCAATGAAAAGACCCGGCCTGCCGAAGGTCAAAGTCATGTGCCGCTTATTGCCGGGTTCGACCTGAAGGCAGCTGCCCCTGGAGAAACGATTAGAGATGAAATGAAATCCTGGATGGACGATCTTGATTTGGGAGATGATGTTTCTATTCTCGGTACCAACAGGGAAATCGTCATCACGATAAGAGAAAAAGTGACTTTCATGCCCGGGGAGGCTGACATGCTTAACAGTGTTGGACCTGTACTGGACAACGTTGCTGCAATCATTCATAAATATCCTTATTTTCACGCGGAGATTATCGGCCATACGGACAATATCCCGATAAACACATCCCGCTATCCGTCAAACTGGGAACTTTCAGTTGCACGGGCCACAAGTGTACTGAAGTATTTAATTACTAACTGTTCCATTGATTCCTCGCGTCTCTCAATTAAGGGCAGCGCGGACCAGGAGCCGATCGCTCCAAACGACACCCCTGCAGACAGGGCACAGAACAGACGAGTTGAGATCAGGCTGAAACGCGTAGAAGCGTGAAGTTCAATAGCAGTGCAGATTGGGCAGGCTTGCATGCATTTATAAGTGTTAAATAATGTAAAATATCCCTTATGTGGATATTAGCTTTATCTTTTGGCGCATACCTTTTTGCCCTCTGGAAAAGACCGTTACTCTATGTCGGTCTCGTCCTTCAGGTAGTTTATATATTCTCAAGGGGCGCCGAGCTTGGAAGGCTTCCGCTTGTCGGACCGCATGACACGCTTATATTCCTTGCCGCGTCTATGGCGGCATTTGCAGCTGCCTTTGCATATGCTTTAAAGGACCGCAGCCGCTTCTTGAACTCTGTTGCTGTCATAGCTGCTTTATTTACTGCCTTTGCCATGACGACCCCGCAGCAGAACTCTCCTCTCCCGCCGGTTTTAAAAACCATCTGGTTTGAATGCCATGTTGTACTGGCCTTCATGTCGTATGCGCTTTTCGGGATCGCGGCGGTATTCGGGGGTGTTTATCTTAAGGACAGACAAACCTCTTTTGAAGGGCTTGGGTACAGGGCGGTCCTGATAGGCTACTGCCTGTTTACTTTGTCAATGATATTCGGCGGCATATGGGCGTACCTCGCGTGGGGGACGTACTGGATATGGACTCCCAAGGAGCTATGGACCAGTATTTTATTTGCATATTACAGTTTTTACCTACATGCCCGGTTGAGGCAATGGTGGATTGGAAGGCCCATGGCCGTTCTCGGGATAGCGGGCTTTGCGATAACTATGTTTACTTATCTCGGGGTAAGCCTTCTCATGAAGAGTTCGCACAGTTTTTAAAATCCGTTGGCCGTGACACGTTCAACGAATACGATTCACGATACTTTATGTATTTACTCAAAAATTTATTAAATATCTTCTTCTCCCTGAGGACTACTCTCTGGCTTCTTGGATTTTCTCTTGTCATGCTCTTTGCGGGGGCTTTCATTATGCCAGCGCACGATGAATTCCAGGCCCTCCACTCATCCCCGCTCTTTGAATGGATACAGAACCAGCCTCTGAAAGTAACATGGTGGTTGTGGGGCCTGATAGGGATTCTGTCTGTGCTGACGGTGAACACATTACTGTGCAGCATTGAATCCATTATCAATAAAAGAAAGGTCACGCAATGGTTATTGCTGATTTCACCGCAGATCATACATGTCGGATTTCTGTTTATTCTCCTGGCGCATTTATTAAGCGGCCTCGGCTCTTCGCAGGTAATGGCTGCGGCCGGGGAAGGCTCTGAAGTCAAGCTATCGGGTGGTGATACAGTATTAAGGGTCGGAGATATTAACATGAAGTATGACTCTTATGGATACCTGACTGACTGGGATGTCAGTGTAGAATATCTGTCAGACGGAAATGTGCTCCACAGGGATATAATCAGGCCTAATCAGCCTTCCACCAGGATGGGTTTTAATATTAATGTCAGGGACCTGAGACCTTATCCGGTTGAGGCTGTGCTTTTGCAGATAAACAGGGAGCCCGGCGCCTTATGGGCCTTGATCGGGGGGATACTGTTTACATTGGGAATTGTGACTTTGATCCTGCTGAAGATCAGGATGGAGAAATAGCTGAAGCGTTAAAGGGCAGAGCGAGTTTCCGTTAAGCACTTAAATTAATTGACAGCCGTATTGATTGCCATTAATATTGGATTAATAATACATTGAGGATATTGTGGGAAACAGTTACAAAACACATGCTGACCTTGTGAAAGAACTGGAACAGATGCGGCAGAAGGTCCAGGAAGTAGAGGACTGCAAAATAGAGTTCCAGAATGTGCAGGAAAAATATGAGAAACTTCTGGACTCCGCGCCTGATGCCATGGTCTTTGTTAATATAGACAGCAAGATAGTTCAAGCCAATGCCCAGTTTGAGAAACTCTTCGGATATGATCACGGGGATATCATCGGCAGGGAGCTTGACGAATTAATCCCTGAACGTTTCAGGGAGAGGCATCATGCATATGTTGCAGGTTTTTTTAATAGACCCGCGGTCCGCAATATGGGCAGTGATATTGAAATTTATGCGAGGAAGAAGAACGGGGAAGAATTCCCCGCGGACATCAGCCTCAGCCTGTTAAATACGGACGTCGAAGTGCTTGTATCAGCCGCCATCAGGGACATTACGAAACGGAGACAGGCTGAGGAACAGATTAAACTGAATTTCATAATTCAGGGGATATTGAACTCAATGCTGAAAATATCCCTGGAACCACTCCCTCTGGAGGTCCAGTTTGCCCGGATTCTTGATTTGATACTTTCTATCCCGCACCTGTCTTTCCAGTCCAAGGGGGCCATATACATAATTGAAGATGATCCAGGGATACTGGTCATGAAGGCGCAGAGGGGTTTTTCAGGACCGGCCCGGATGTCGTGCCACAATATACCTTTGGGAAAGTGCCTTTGCGGTCAGGCGGCATCACTATCGGGACTGATCTATTCCAATCATGCAGATGCCCGATATGATATGCAATGCGGAGATACTTTCCCTCATGGCCACTATTGCGTGCCGATTGCATCGGGGGAAAAAAAACTCGGGGTTATTAATGTCTATGTGAAAGAAGGCCATAAGCGGAGTGGAGAAGAGGAGTCCTTTCTTACCTCAGTGGCAAATACCCTTGCAGGGATTATTCAACACAACAGGACCGAGCATGAAAAAGAACACCTGCAGGCACAGCTGGCCCAGGTTGATAAGCTTGCCGCATTAGGCAGATTTACTGCAAACGTGGCCCATGAGATCCGTAATCCACTGACCGCTATCGGCGGATTTGCAAGAAGGCTGGACAAGGCAATCCCTGAACAGACGAAAGAAAAGGAATATGCCAATTTTATCATATCGGAAGTAGCCCGTCTTGAAGGAATTCTGAAAAATGTCCTTACCTTTTCACGGGACGTTACTCCTCAACTGGAAGAATATAATATCCACGAGATCATTGACAGGGTATTAATAATGAAAGAAGAAATCTGCCGGGAGAAATCCGTAACAGTTCATAAAGCGTATAGTGATCTGCCTGCGATACTTGTTGACAATGCACAGTTACACGAAGCGATCGAAAATCTGGTATTAAATGCCATTGATTCCATGCCCCGTGGCGGTTCACTGACTGTTGCGACCAATAAAGAGGTGCGTGACGGGATACCTTATGTTTATGTAAGCATACATGATTCCGGGACAGGGATCCCTGATGATAAACTGGATCTGATTTTTGAACCTTTTTATACTACAAAGGTTGCGGACAAAGGTACCGGGCTGGGGCTTTCAATAACAAAGAAAGTCGTGGAAGATCACGGCGGTTTTTTGAAAGTCAAGAGTGAAGTCGGGAAGGGCTCGGCATTTACGCTGTATTTTCCTTCCAAGCTGAATGGAAGCTAAACATGCATGTTCAGCTGTTTGCCTGAGAAACACTCCCGTATTTTGAAAGGCAGAATCAGCTCATCCCGCGTACACTTCGCCTATGAGATCGCACACATCTTCATCCTCAAGCGCGAGACCGGTGTTTCTAATGGCATAGGCGGCTGCTTCTACTCTTTCTTTTTTTGACAGTGTTTTCCACAGGGAGGAGTTGCTGATGATTTCTACTGTCTCTTTTGCAGTCATGGTGTTTCCTTCCATTGACAAGCCATTTGATCCTCCTGATATACTTATCGGCATTTTCATATAAAACTTCACTGTCTTATACTTGTGCTCTGACCTCTACCTATACATTAAATTCACAGAGACAGCCTATGACATGATATAGCTCATATTATTTCATCTATTATTTATGTAAACTTAATAAGTCCTTGCAAGTTTGAGCAGAATTCTATAATTATTAAAAGAGAGGTAAGACGATGGGAACATGCGGCAGTTGCAATAACGGAGGCGGAGGGCCTTTTTCTGAAGGAAAAGAGCTTGTGGAATTTGTATCCAACGCACACGGCGGGGCGATAAAAGACCAGCCTATCCCTCACGGCGGGCTGGAGACGAAATGCCGGGGATGCGGAGAGACGTTCATGCTGAAAACATTTGTAGGTAAATGTCCCAAATGCGGAGGCGTACATGCGGTGTCACCTCCGAGGGCCGACGACCAGGCCAATATCCAGTTTGCCGGAGCAGGATATAAACTGCCTGAAGACAGGTAAATCTCAGGGCAGCTTATGATCTCAGCATGCATAATTCAGGTCAGCCAGCTTAGACATAACGTTACTACCCTGAAGGATATTGCTTTAAATATGTTTGAATCTCATGTTCAAAGTTATCACTCAGGGTCCCATTTCCGATATTGCGTTTAATTTCGGCCATGCTCCATGACCTCACCTCATCAATCTCGTCTTTCTGAAAATTAATTTCTCCGTCGTGAGAACATGAATAAGTATATACGAGTTCTGTTTCATATTCGTTTGAATGGATATAATTGTACAGGAATTCAAGGTCGCATGACGTGATGCCGAGTTCTTCCTCCATTTCGCGTTTTACGGCTTCATCAAGCGTTTCATCTGCATTAACATGGCCGCCGACAGACGTGTCCCATTTCCCGGGGGCAACATCCTTATTCATGGAGCGTTTTTGAAGCAGGAGATCCTCCTCTGAATTGAAAACAAGAACATGGACCACCCTGTGCATCAGAGAGGGGTTGCCGTGTATCTCTGAACGGGGGAGGTTTTTTATGATTTCTCCTCTGTCATTCACAACTGCCAGGAGTTCGACTTTATTATCCATTGTTAATCTGCATTATTTCCCGAAGCCCGGCTTAAGGACAGTTATATTAATCCGGGATGATCTGCTTAAGCTGAAGTTCGTTATTATTCTTATCCTTGAAATATTATAAACAAGTTGATATAGTCTTTCCATGCAAATACCCAAAACAGCCCTTACCATTGCCGGGTCCGATCCTACGGGGGGGGCCGGATTTCAGGCGGATTTGCGTACGTTTCATTCAATGGGGGTATACGGACTGAGCATCCCTGCTGTACTCACCGCTCAGAACACCGAGGGAGTTCATTGTGTGCATGAAGTCTCGGCTGATTTTGTTTCAGAACAGATGGATGTGCTCCTGCGGGACATAAGGCCGGATGCAGTCAAGACCGGGATGCTTTACGCTTTCGATACTGTTCAGGTTATTGCCCGTAAGGCACGTCAATACTCTCTCGATAAGCTTGTCGTTGACCCAGTAACAGTGTCATCTACCGGGGTCATGCTCGTAGAAGAAAAAGGGATGGACATTATAAGGGATGATTTGTTCCCGCTTGCAAAAGTAATTACCCCGAATATATATGAAGCCGGCGTATTTGCCGGGATGGTAATAGAAAATGCAGAGGATATGAAAGTTGCAGCCATTAAGCTGAGAAAGTTTGGTCCTGAAATAGTGATAATTACTGGCGGCCATCTGGAAGATAAAGCAATGGACATGCTTTTTGACGGGAATGAATTTGTTTTTATCGAGAATGAGAGGCTTGAAGGAGAATTTCACGGCACGGGGTGTGTTTTTTCAGCATCCCTAACATCCGGTCTTGCACTTGGTTATGAAGTCAACGAGGCATTTATTAAGGCAAAAGATTTTACTTTCAGTGCAATGAAGTCCGCTATTTCAGTTGGCAGGGGGATGAAACTGCTTTATTTTTAGCAGATTTTACTGGCCGTATAATTTTGAGTTTGACGGTCCGCAATACTTTTGTTAATAAACAACCTTCTTATTTTTATTGCACTTCTGATATAATGGCTCCGACTTTCGGACTGAAACGAATTGTAACTTTAGTCTGAAGGAGCAGTGATGAAATCATTAATTTGCAGTGTCGCAATAAATTACACATGTAATGTCACACATCTAAATATGTAATGGTAATTTACAGTATCTGCAAATTATTAAAATCAGAAAAATAAAAAAACAATGAGTTATGGGTATGGCAAGCTAATTGCAGATCATAGCAATTGCTGGCGCTGGTTGATAGTACTAACCGGGAATATATCATGATAAAAAGGAAAAAATGAGCACATCATCAATTGTTATTGAATCAAAAGATATAGTGGAACACAAACATGCGCAAGACCACAGAGTTGTCGTATCCCGCAAGTTGCCAATAAATGATATCAAATATGAAGCAATAAGAATTCGGATTTTTCGTAATCTTGTTGAAGCCATGAAATCAAGCGTGATTGTATTTGCATGCTTAGCCCTGTATAAGATTACAGGAGTTCATGCCTGGTGGACCCAATTTGTGCAAAAATATTTTTTTACCCAATAATTGTTTCCATAAAATTTGAATTTATAATTAGTGTGTTGAATTAGTTGCATGGCGGTTATCATTGATTAGCAAAGTTCATGAGTAGCATTCAGTAGATACCCTGATTATCGTCTTAACATTCCCTCTCGGATTAAAATCCCCTGCAACCTCAAGATGTCTGGGTTTAAGAAGTTTTTTGAGGTCATCAAATATCTGATTGGTTGCAGATTCATGAGATATGTTCTGGTCCCTGAAATTATTCAGGTATAGCTTAAAAGATTTCAGTTCAACAATGTATTTGTCGGGAATATAACTGATTTTGATAGTGGCAAAATCAGGATACCCTGAACGTGGACATAAACAGGTAAATTCAGAGAAACATATGTCAATATCATAATCCCTGTCAGGGTATGGATTGGGCCATTTTTCAAGCTTAGCCCTGGAAATTTTATTTTCCCCGTATTTCATTATAAAACATGTCTCCTTTTGTTTCTTTGTAAACCTGACATTCAGAATCAGATCCAGTATTTTATGAACATACTATCCAACAGCTGCAGTACTTGTCAATCATTAACATTAAATAATCGCATGGTATGATTATCTGGGCGGGAAGCATTAAATCGATATCAATCCGTCATGCAATTATTCAGATCGCAGGCCGGCCATATGATTGCGTGTGTAATTTCAAAGGGCCTGAATCCCAGAACTCAAGCTGTTCGTATCCTGACAATAGCAGTGGTATCATAGTATTATATTTAAAGTTTTATATTGCGGTGACAATAAATGAAGGGCTGCTTTTAAAAATCCAAGCCAGGGTAATTATTCCGGTCAAGGCACTGATGAAAATATTAAATTGCATTGTGATAATAAGTTGCATTATTTTGTCCTTTGAGAAAGCTTTATATTCGGAAATAATTCCTCCGGCACTTGAATCTGCGCTGCCAAATGAGCAGAGTGACGTTGTACTGTTTGTTCAGGAGGGCGCTTCAGAGCAGATTTCAACAGGTTCCAGTGAAGATGATGATGTTGATTCAATTCAGGAAGATGGACCGGACAGAATTGCTGATCCTCTGGAATCCGTGAACCGTGCTGTTTTCCATTTCAATGACAAACTGTATTTCTGGTTATTAAAGCCTGTTGCCAGGGGGTATGCCGCAATATTGCCTGAGGATGTGAGGATTTCAGTACGGAATTTCTTCAGCAATGTTTCTACACCTGTAAGGTTAGTGAACAATCTGTTGCAGCTAAAAATAAAAGGCGCTGGAAACGAACTGCTTCGTTTCGGAGTCAATTCAACAATGGGGATGCTCGGTCTTTATGATGTTGCAAAAAATGAAATGGGCATTAGTATGAATGATGAAGATTTTGGCCAGACGCTCGGTGTATGGGGTTTAGGTCCGGGTATTTTCATTAACTGGCCTATTATCGGCCCTTCCAGTCTTCGTGATTCGGCCGGTTATGCGGGAGATTATTTTCTGGACCCCGTAAACTATCTGAACCCTATAATTGACCGTATGGCAGTCAAGGCAGGTGACGGTATTAACAGGACTTCACTTTCACTTGGGGATTATGAGGGAATTAAAAAGGATGCAATCGATCCTTATAATGCTGTGAAAGATATTTATTACCAGTACCGGCAGGGTAAGATTGACAGATAGGGAGTCAGTACTCTTTTTTGAACCCGTCAACATAATGTTATGATGTAGTTATTTGATTGGAATTTTTATTTCGTCCTGCACAAAGGCCGGGGTCAGGCATATGGACTTGTTCTTAAGCACAATGATTTCTTTGGTCTTTTGCAATTTATCAATAACCCTGGTAACGCTTTCACGAGTAAGGCCAGTCATATTTGATATGTCCTGATGAGTAAGCTTTATATTTAATATTGTTCCTTCCGGAGTTTTCTCTCCATAGTCATCGACTAACATAAGAAGCAGCATTTTTGTGCGGTTTGAGGCATTATTGAAATTTAATAACTGTATAGTATCCCAGCATCTCCTAAGCCTGGAACATAAAATTTGCAATAAATTACTTGTGACTTTATTGTTAAGAAAAATTATTGAGAAGAAATCCTTTTTGGCAATAATGGCTATAAGAGAGTCTTCCGTGGCGATGACGGATGCGGGGGCCGTCTTTCCGTCAATCAGGGACATTTCGCCGAAGAAACTGCCGGATTTGTGCATAGCAAGAATAATTTCTTTTCCGTCTTCTGTTGTGCGGACAGCTTTGACCTTACCCAATAAAATTACATACATATATTCACTTGTGTCCTCTTCATAAAGGATGGTCTCATTCTTTTTGAACTGCTTGACTACCATCTTGTTGATGATCTGTTCCATCTCCTTGTCAGTTAATGAAGCAAATATCTCTGTCTTTTTCAGGAAATTATTTTTGTTTTGGTCATTCATTGGGTGCTCTCTTTAAATAATTAACTTAATAAACATGGAACCTGAACACGATTAAAATAGCGTTAACGTTTTTAAACTTCATTAACTGCAAATCCTGCATTATTACAAATGCATTTATTGGATTAATTCAGAGTCCTTATAAAAACATGATAGCACAACTGCAACAGAAATCACAGTTAAGTGAAAGGTCATCAAATTACGGCCTGATTTTTATAGATCTGGGCAATATGATACTGAAACTTATAAAAGGAGCGATAGTTCTTGTCCCGATGGATTATATAATTTATATATATAAGTTAAGGTTATGTCTCAAAAAGACGTTAAATATATAAACGTTAATATTCTTTTTGCCCGTGTTGGAAAAGCTTATAACATAACATGATTATGATGATATCTTCTGAACGGTAGGCAGTCAATGTTAATTGTTTCACTAATCGTTGCAGTGTTGATGGGGATGCTGGCTCTTTCAATTGTTATTAAAACACATAAGGGCCTGGCTAATATAGTTTTCTCCATAAGTCTGCTTTCAACTGCCTCTGTTTTATTCTTTGACTCAATGAGCTTTCTGAAACCTGATCTTCTGACTGAATGGAAAAAGATTGTTTTAATCAGTGAAGCCATTATGGTCCTTTCATGGCTCTTGTTCAGCCTGAGTTTTGCAAGAACGGACTATTGGCGTAGTGCCGGCCGATCCTCAAAATATTTATTATATCTGTCGCCTTTCATAGGCGTTTATTCCGTGATAGTGCCGATGGAGGCTTTCTTCTATTTGCCTGAGTTTGAAAGTGAAAAAGTGCTTTCCCTTGGCAAAGCCGGGTACATTTTTAATCTGATACTTCTTTTTTATTCCATAGTGTCCATTATACATCTCGAAATGACACTGAGAAGCTCAACGGGTACGGACAGATGGAAAATAAAATATACAATATTCGGTGCAGGGGCCAGCGTCGCGCTGAACATATTTTTTTACAGTCATGCCCTGCTTTACCGGTCGGTAAACATGAATCTCCTCCCTGTTAGAACAGGAATAATGTTAATTACGATCTTGCTTGTAGGCATTTCCTTTTATAGACATAAAACCATGGAAATTGAACTTACACTGTCAAGGAAAATTATATACAGATCGCTCAGCCTGATAATAGTGGGAATATATCTTCTGGGGCTTGGATTACTCGGTCATGGTATGCAGTACTTAGATCCGGAAGTGGGGAAAAACATTACAACCTTCCTGGGATTTGTCGGTGCGATTTTGATCCTTATCATAATATTTTCCGAGAGACTGAGAAGAAAGACGGCGGTTTTTCTAAACAAGAATTTTTTCAAACAGAAATATGATTACAGGGAGCAGTGGTTACGGTTTACTCAGCGGATATCTTTGAAACATTCTTTTGATGAGCTGCATGCTGCTATTGCAAATGGTTTTAAAGAAGCTATGGGCGCAAGGGGAGTCACTTTATGGTTGAAAGAAAAGGGTGATGAAAATTACCATAGTGTCGGCGCATTAACCCAGGTTGGTCCGGTGATAAAGCCCAACAGGGAGCTTGTGGAATTTCTTAAGGATACAAAGTGGATTCTGGATGTGCGCGATCCAAAATGTAAAGATATTGTGTCCCTGACTGAGGGATTTATAAATGAAACCAGGGCCTCTCTCATAGTGCCTCTGCTGAATATGGATCACCTTATCGGTTTTATTGTCCTGGAAGACGGGCTTGCTGATGCTGATTACAATTTTGAGGATTATGATCTCCTGAAAAATCTGTCAAAACAGGCCATGTTGGCCATTTTGAATGCGAGACTTTCAGCTGAGTTGATGGAAGCAAAGGAAATGGAGGCTATGGGAAAGCTGTCATCATTTATTCTGCATGACCTGAAAAATGCAACGTCCATGCTCTCACTTATCGTCCAGAATGCCGAGGAGCATATTGACAATCCCGAATTCCAGAGAGATGCGATTAAGGCCATTTCAAACACTTCAGAAAAAATGAAAGAGATAATAGGGAAACTGAAAGCCCTTCCGAAGAAGTCAAGTCTCCATCTTGAATATTCTGATCTTGGAGATTATGTTGAACAGGTTATCAGTCAGTTAAACCTGAATGGAAATTCGGGATTGTCTTTCAGGGAACAGGAACCTGTTAAGGCCAGGTTCGACAGGGAGGAAATAACTAAGGTTATTATTAACCTTATTATAAATGCTGTTGAAGCAACAGGCCATCAGGGTAAAATTGAGGTTGTTGTTGGAAAAGAAAACAGTATGAGTTTTGTTAAGGTATCCGATAATGGCTGCGGAATGTCAGGTGAATTTATAGAGAAACGACTTTTTATGCCATTTCAGACTACAAAGAAAAAAGGACTTGGCATAGGACTGTATCAGTGCAAGGTGATAGTTGACGCGCATTCAGGTAAATTAAAGGTAGTCAGCCGGGAAGGCATCGGATCTGATTTTATACTATATTTACCGGCAAATAGTTTTTAGTGTTGGTACTCGTTTAGGCATATATGCTGTTGATTACAGACAGTGCTTTGAATTAAAGTAATCAGACGCTGTTACCGAATAATAACTATCCGATAATACGTCATATACTGTTGATTTTAATTATCAATTATGAATATACAGACTTAGATACTTTGATCTGTATGATTACCATGACTCTTTGTGTTTAACTAAATGCAAATTGGGAGGGAACTATGACTCACGATGAAATGGAAAAACTGATGTCAATGAGCCTTGAGGAAAAGATTGAGCATTCAAAAAAAATTATTAAGGAAGCGGTCAAGAAATATGGTCCGGAAAATTTGGCTGTAGCCTGGACCGGAGGGAAGGACAGCACAACTATGGTATGGCTGTTCAGAGAGGCATGCAAGGAGATGGGAGTGAAGATGCCCAAGTGCATGTTTATTGATGAAGGCTATGTGTTTGAAGAAATCTGGGACATATTCCATCAACTCAAAAAAGAATGGGATATTGATGCCAGAATTGCAAAAAATACTGATGTTAGCGATAAGGCCAAAAAGGTCGGAGATATGGTCAAAGTCAGCAGCCTCAATGAACGTAATAAGAAGGAAATAGAAATCCTTGAGTTTCAGGAAGAGGAGTTCCCATTTGAACCGGAGTCGTTTGTCGGTAATCATTTAATGAAAACAGTGGCTATGAATGTATTCCTTGAAGACAACAAGATCCAGGCGCTTGCAACTGCAATAAGATGGGATGAGCAGGAGGCCCGGATAGAGGAAGATTACTTTAGCCCCAGGAAAGTTCCTCCTCACATGCGGGTCCAGCCGATTTTGCATTTTAAGGAGAGGGACATTTGGGACTTCATATTTAAATATAAAGTACCCTTCTGCGTCTTGTACAAAGAAGGCTATCGTTCGCTGGGCGCTAAAGGGTCTACAGTTAAAATGTCTGATATCCCTGCGTGGGAACAGGATCTGGAAAACACGTATGAAAGGGCTGGCCGTGGACAGGGGAAGGAAGAAATTATGGGCAAACTCAGAGATCTGGGGTATATGTGATGTTTAATAACAATATGTGTCTATTAAGATAGAATGGAACAAATACTGGTAATTGAAAATGACCCTGATATCCAGAATCAGATGAAATGGGGTTTGTCAAAGGGATACAATATTCTTCAGGCTTTAAACAGGGATGAAGCACTGCAGATATTCAGTAAAAAGAGACCGGCTGTTGTTACACTTGATCTCGGACTGCCACCAGATGAAAATGGTTCGAGCGAAGGGCTGACATGTCTAAGTGAAATACTGAATAATGCCCCGGATACGAAGGTGATCATTATAACTGGGAACAGCGACAGGGGAAATGCACTGAAGGCTATTCAAATGGGTGCATACGATTACTATCTCAAACCTGTTGATATGAACGAATTGAAGGTAATATTACAAAGGGCATTTCATCTTGCGAACATAGAATCCGAAAACAGTAACTTACACAAAATGCTGGATAATGGAAGCGGTTTTGCCGGCATGATAGGACAAAGCATTCAGATGCAAAAGGTCTTTGAGACCATAAGGCAGGTTGCTTCTACGGATATTACGATCCTGATAACAGGGGAAAGCGGCACAGGCAAGGAACTGGTAGCAAAAGCAATTCATGATAAGAGCCTGAGGAGTAACGGCCCGTTTATCCCGATAAATTGCGGGGCAATACCTGAGACGCTTCTTGAATCGGAGCTGTTTGGATATGAAAAAGGCGCTTTCACGAGTGCATATGGCCTGCAAAAAGGGAAATTTGAATATGCGGACAAGGGTACGTTATTTCTCGATGAAATAGGAGAGATGTCGACGAATTTACAGGCAAAACTTTTAAGATTTTTACAGGAAAAAAAGATCCAGCGTCTTGGCGGCAGAAAAGATATTGAAATAGATACCAGAATAATTGCCGCGACTAATATTGATTTAAGCGCAGCAATGCAGGAGCGAAAATTCAGAGAGGACCTTTTCTTCAGGATAAGTGTAATTACTATTAATGTCCCTCCGCTCAGGGACAGGGGATCAGACTCCAAGTTGCTGGCCAATGCCTTTCTTGCGAAGTATAAGGTTATGTTCAAGAAAAAGATAAATGGATTCAGCCATTCTGCAATCTATGAAATTGAGAATTATCCCTGGCCCGGAAATGTCAGAGAACTGGAAAATAAACTGCAGAAAGCAGTGATCACATCAGATAGTGGTATGATTGATCCTCACCATCTGGGATTGGGTGAGCAGGCAGAAGAAAGTGGAATCGAAGGGCAAGCTGAAAGATGGTACAGTAAGGGGGTAACCCTTAAAGAGGCCCGTAAAAGACTTGAAATAGACCTCATTACCAGTGTAGTTGAAAGACACAACGGCAACATAAAAAAGGCTTCTGAAGAGTTGGGAATAAGCAGACCTACGCTATATGACTTGATTGACAAATACAAGCTTTTCATCAAAGATATTTGAAATAACTTTCAACTTTCATATTGAAGTCCTGCAGTAAAACGGTAGGGTAATAAAAGATCTTGCTGTTATATTTATTTATTTTTTAGTCTTCTGTAAAGAGCAAATCCTATTAAACCTGTTCCTAGGATTAGTAAAGTAAATGGCTCAGGTACCGAAGCAACTTTCCCTCTGGATATATTACCACCTATGTTATTTTCTGCAGGTGCAACCGACATTATTAAAGGTGAATAACTAGATTCCATTTGATGCAGGAAAGTCATAATAAGTTGGAGATCTGACGCAGTATCTGTACTTACGCATGGCAACTTAATACCTGTAACTGAATGGGTAATCAAATTTCTGGCAAAAGTACTTCCTGAATCTGACCAGAGAGTTGATCTATAAGAAGAAGTTGCATGTACAGTTAGTGTTGATAGTAATATTACTGCTATTATTACCGTGACACAATATAAGGACTTTTTAAATTTCATTTTATTTCTGTAATAAATAATTAGAAAGAAATATAACTTCAATTAAGCAATATATGTGCCAAAATTAGATGAATATATAACGCATTGAATAATAGAGAAAATAGGTTTTAGCAACCTATATTGCTGTTAGTTATGCATGGGTACACAATATTGCAGTGTAAAGGATATCGACATTTCGCTGGAATTAATGAGATGTGGAATTTAGTTACCAATAAAAAACAGATGAATTATTTATGTGTAACTTTTTTTGCTTAAGTTGAAAATTTATTTTATGAAAAAATTAACACCAAAGGAAATACCATGAGAAAACAAATCCTGGGATAATTGCAATACCAGATGTGATAATGAAAATATCAACTGCACTTCGGAAGGCCATTATCCTTCGTGATGTTAATCACTGACCCACTTGCCTCTTTCCTTTTAACATACTTCAAGACAAATAAAAAAGTTTTCCGATAAAGGTAAACCCTGGGTAACCAGGGGGCACAAAGCCAAGGGTCCTTATATGCACTCATATAAGGACAGCCGGTTGTCGAAGAAACAGTGCTTACCCAGCGTTTATCTGATGGAAAAAGCCTGTTTCTCATTTGCGGAAACAGGCTTTTTTGATGTACTAAGAGGAGGTACGTAATGGTAAGCAAATTAAAAAAGAAATATTTATTTTATGGATTTATATTTTGTTTGATATTTTCCTTTCAGGGTAACATTCTCTATGCTGCCAGTGTTGTGCTATTATGGGGGACCCCTACTGCCAATGCTGATGGTACCGCCTTGAATGATCTTGCAGGCTATAACGTATATTATGGAACGGCATCTGGTAATTATTCTGAAAGTATAGATGTCGGTGATGTATCGACCTATCAAGTCAATAACTTATCAACAGGAGTGACCTATTATTTTACGACTACTGCATATGATACTTCAGGCAACCAAAGCGAATTCTCTAATGAGATTAGCAAGACTTTTCCGGCCCCAGATACAACAGCGCCAGTAGTATCTGGAGTACAGGCGGCAAGCATAACGAGCAGTTCAGTAACAATAGGGTGGACGACCAATGAAGCGTCAGACACGAGGATTGAGTACGGGACCAGCGTGTCATATGGAAATACGACAGTGGTTGATGCGGCAATGGTGACAGGCCACAGCCAGGGAATAAGCGGACTGACCGCCTCAACGCTGTATCATTACAGGGTGGTGAGCCTGGACGCGGCAGGCAATCAGGGAGTATCTGGAGACAAT
>JAGVNU010000095.1 GCA_020053105.1 Thermodesulfovibrionia bacterium | reverse complement strand
TGATCCCGTGTCTCGATGCAACGGCAAAGAACTGGGAAAGATGATCGAAAACTGCGTCCCTGTCGAAAAAACGGCAATTTATAAACAGACACTAATTAAAGGGAGAATATGATTCAAAGGCAAGACCATCTAAAAAAAATGGAAATCAAAAAACAGCACAAACTGGATGCTGGTGTGGTTACTGAACTCTACCCGGATGTTGAGGGCATTGTTATTCACATGATATATTTTCATAACGCAGAAAATCCCGTTCTTATGCAGCGAACAGTTAATGTCTTTCCTTCCAGTTACGCCTTTTTCAAGATGGAATGCATGATTAAAGGGTGCGAAGGCGGCGGCTTTGACCTAACATCTTTAATTGCTAAAAATATTAAACAGCGCAAGAAGTCATTTAAGGGAGAATTGGTTTGCAAGGGGAAAAACGCTGGGAAACCATCTGACCACGCAAGAATTTCTTATGAAATCAATATAAAATACGGTAAAAAGAAGTGCTGCAAGTAAATTGGTGCAGAATTTACGTCGAATAGTTCTTCTTCCAAATTATATGTTTAGAGAATTTCATCAAGATCAACCTTAATATCCTCAAGCAAGGCATGCAACTGTTTCCATAAAACAACCTTACAAATCCAGCAATGTCTAGTTGAATCATCTCTGGAGATCCCCTCATCTTATGAGAGTTGGTCTTGGTTCTGCTATGGCCTGTATGGTTCAAAGATATATTCCAAATACAGGCGTGCAATACTGCGATTGTGCTACTTGAATCCTATATATATGGCGGTGCTTGACCTCGAAAGAAAATGGACCATGCCTCTCAGAGGATGGTCCAAAGTAAAAATTCAGACTGCTACATTATTCTAGGATATAATACAGTGAAACTTATGATTACACTGTTTGTGAGACAGTCCCGTTTTAAGGAAGCCTACCTCAACCTACTGTCCCAATTTTAAAAAGATTTATTAAATTTGAATGCCTTCATCCTTTTCTTCCTGGCTTCAATTCTTTTTCTTTTCTCTTTAACAGAGGGCTTCTCATAATATCTTCGGTTCTTCAGTTCCTTGAAAATACCCTCTTTCTGAAGACGTAGCTTAAGATCTCTTATCGCCTTTTCTATATTATTACCTTTGACTTTAATTTCCAAAATATTTTATCTTCTCCCTTTTCTACCAGGACCTGCGCTGCCTCTGCCCTTGTTGTTACCATACCCGCCTGCGCCACCTCTGCCCCTATCAAAACCGCCTCTTCCACCTCCGAAATCCCTCTTTTCTCTCGGTGGCTTTGGACGTGCTTCATTAACCACAATTGTTCTTTCCATGAATGATGCCCCGTTCAGGTCGGTAATTGCCTTCTTTGCATCATCTTCTGACGCCATTTCAATAAAAGCAAAACCTTTTGACTGGCCGGTATTGGCATCAGTTATTATCTTGGCCGACTCTACTTCTCCGATAGTCGAAAACAGTTTGACAAGATCTTCTTCTGATGCATTAAACGATATGCTGCCCACGTATAACTTCTTTCCCATATGTTTACCTCTCCATTAAAATAAAAATGCCTCGCAGACTTTAAAGCTGTGAGGCTTAGCCAACTTTAAAAGTTATAATACTATAGCACAAATTAAATTAATTTGTATCAGAGTATAAATTGCTTTTATTTCCGCTTTGCCTCTCCGATCATGGGGACAAAAGCTACTCCTCCCATCTGTTCGACATCGAGTTCATTATTCTTTTTTGTAACAAGAGTCAATGTCTGATAGTATAGTGTACTTCCAAGCGGAATAATTAATCGCCCACCTTCTTTTAATTGTTTGATCAACGGCGGCGGTATGTGGTTTGCCGATGCCGTAATTATAATTGCGTTAAATGGTGCATACTGCTCCCATCCATCGTAGCCGTCACCATATTTCGTCTTAATATTCTTGTATCCAAGTCCATCAAGCATTTTATCTGCCGTTTCTCTAAGGCTGTCCCTGATTTCAACTGTATATACTTCCTTGACTATCTCGGCGAGAACAGCTGCCTGATATCCTGAACCTGTTCCGATTTCAAGCACCCTGTCAGAGGAGTTCAGCTTTAATGCCTCGGTCATCAATGCCACTATATAAGGCTGAGAGATGGTCTGTCCTTCCCCGATCGGAAGTGGATGGTCTCCATACGCCTTGTCCTTCAGAGAATTATGCACGAAAAGGTGCCTCGGTATTTTCCTCATTGCATCAAGAATTCGAGGGTCTTTCACCCCTCTTCCTGCAATTTGCTCTTCAACCATTTTTTGCCTCTGAACGGAAATTTTATCGGTATTGGCCGGATTATTTTCTGCAGACGAATATCGGGAGAAGCCCATGAGAGAAAGCGATAAGCATATTAGAAGAGCTTTAACTATCAATCCATGCATGACTGATCTATCTCTAACTTATAACTAAGGAAAAACAAAAGAGACATTGCATCCCCGGAAGACAAACATATAAGAACGTATGAGGCTGGTTGTTAACGAACGCATCTCAACAAATAGCTGCCATAAATTTCTCAACATTTGCCTTAATATCACCAGTTAAAATCGCGGAAGCCACCGCAGCAGCATCCGCCCCGGAATTCAATACATCAGTTACATTCTCCCATGTTATGCCTCCGATTGCAACTATCGGTATATCAATAAGCATCCTGACTTGCCTTAATGCATTTATTCCTTTGGGGTTTCCGGCATCTTTTGTCTTTGTATGGAACATAGGGCCAAAGCCAATATAATCGGCCCCGGCATCGTGCGCCTTACTCGCCTGATCTAAACTGTGCGTTGAAATACCGATCAACTTACCTTTCCCCATTATTTTTCTTGCTTCTTCAACAGGCATATCTTCCTGTCCCAGATGAACACCATCGGCATTGACGGCAAGAGCAATATCAACATAATCATTTACAATAAAAACAATTTTATGTTTAATGGTAATATTCCTGATGCTGATTGCCGCATTGTAAATTTCCTTTTTGGATAGATTTTTTTCCCTCAATTGTATCATCCTGATGCCGGCATCTGTGGCCCTTCGAACGATTTCGATATGTGACAGGCCCGATATTGGAGTATCAGTTATAAGGTATAAGGGGGCGTGATGAAAAATAGTGCTCATCCGTTCTGAACGTTAAACATAAAAATACAATTAGCTATGACCATACGGCGTTTCAATTCTTATGTTATTCCGCCTTCTGGATTAAGATTTGCTTACCGTTATTTTTCCTCTCGAGGAAATGCGTATTGATGTTCCCCTTTACGAAATCAGGGTCGTCCAGTATTTTAAGGAAGAATGGAATCGTGGTCTTTATACCGTCTACGATAAATTCATTCAATGCCCTCTTCATCTTTACAATGGCCTCTTTCCGGTCCTTTCCGTGGACTATCAATTTAGCAATAAGCGAATCATAGTGCGCCGGCACTGTCCATCCGGAATAAACGGCGGTGTCAGTCCTGACGCCTCTTCCGCCCGGCGGCACAAACAAAGAAATCTTTCCGGGGGAGGGGATAAATCTTTCAGGGTCCTCAGCATTTATCCTGCATTCGATACTATGTCCGGAGAATTTAATATCCTGCTGCCTAAGAGACAGCGGCTCTCCTGCTGCAAGACTAATCTGCTCCTTGACGATATCTACTCCTGTGATCATCTCTGTAACAGGGTGCTCAACCTGGATTCTCGTGTTTATTTCCATAAAATAAATCTGTCCATCATTGGCGAGAATGAATTCTATAGTCCCGGCATTTCTGTATTTGAAGGCCTTTGCCGCTTTTATCGCCAGCTCTCCGATTTTTTTCCTGAATTTGGAATCTGCCAGCATAAAGGGCGCTTCTTCAAGAAGTTTCTGATGCCTTCTCTGGATAGAACAGTCCCTTTCTCCAAGATGAATAATATTACCTTTGTTGTCAGCCAGTATCTGGACTTCAATATGCCTCATATCAGGAATGTATTTCTCAATATAAAGGTCTCCGTTTGCAAAGGCTGCGAGTGCCTCCTTCTGGGCCATGTAATACATCTGAGGCAAATCTTTTTCTTCCTGTACAATCCTCATGCCTTTACCGCCACCGCCGGCTGATGCCTTGAATATGACAGGAAAGCCTATGGTTTTTGATATTTTCAGCGCGTCCTCGTCGTTTAACACGGGGGTTTCACTGCCGGGAACAACGGGTATGCCTTTTCTTTTCATCAGCTTGCGGGCCATTGATTTATCTCCCCCGACACGGATGTTTTCAGCAGAGGGTCCGATAAAGGTTATTCTCGATGCCCTGCACGCCTCTACAAAGTGAGAGTTTTCAGCAAGAAATCCGTATCCCGGATGAATGGCCTCAGAGTCCGATATTTCAGCCGCACTTATAATTGCCGGAATATTTAAATAACTCTGCCTGGCCGGAGCAGGTCCTATACATATTGACTCATCAGAGAGTCTTACAGGCAGGGTATTTTTATCTACGTCTGAATAAACAACAACTGTCTTTATCCCGAGTTCATGACACGCCCGGATTATTCTTAATGCTATTTCCCCTCTATTGGCTATGAGAATTTTATTAAATAAACTCATGATGCAGGTTCTATGCGGAAAAGGGGCTCTCCGTATTCAACTGAATGTCCGTTCTCAATTAGAATCTGAAGGATGGTCCCGTCTGTATCACTCTCAATTTCATTCATTAATTTCATCGCTTCAATAATACAAAGGACCTGTCCCTTTTTAACAGAACTGCCCACTTCAACAAAAGGTGGCGCTTCAGGAGAAGGCGCCCTGTGAAATATGCCGACAATCGGGGAAGTAATAGTTACATACTTCGGTTCCTCAACCGGGCTTTCTTTTGCTTCCGTAATTTCATCGACAGCAGGTTTGACTACAGAACGTGCAGATTCA
Organism: Thermodesulfovibrionia bacterium; assembly: GCA_020053105.1. Lineage (GTDB taxonomy): Bacteria > Nitrospirota > Thermodesulfovibrionia > UBA6902 > UBA6902 > UBA6902. The sequence continues at coordinate 24,378 of JAGVNU010000095.1, read as the reverse complement.
AAAGACGGAAAAAACTTTTCTCGTTTGATCTTCAGCTTAGCTCCTTCTCTTTCGATTTGAAGCTCGGTAATATCGGTTTGCTTCAACAGTTCAATTAAATTTCTAATTTCATCTAGTTCCATAAATATTCCCCGTTTTCAGTCTGAGTTTTATAATTTTGACTTAAAACTTAAATCCTATCTTACCCTTTCAATATATTCAGACGTTCGTGTGTCAATCCTTATCACATCACCTTCATTCAGATGAAAAGGCACTTTAACGGTAAGCCCTGATTCAAGAAGAGCAGGTTTGCTCCCCCCGCTTGCAGTATCACCCTTAAAACCGGGATCGGTTTTTACTATTGCCAGCTCAACAAACATCGGGACTTCAACTGCGATCGGAGAGCCACTGTAAAACAATATTTTCACTTCCATGTTTTCTTTGAGAAATTTCCTGGCATCCCCTAATTGGTCCTTAGTCAAAGGCGTCTGCTCATAATTTTCATTGTCCATAAAATGAAAATGATCGTCGTCGCTATAAAGATACTGCATTGTCCTTTCTTCCAGGTTGGGGACATTGAACTTCTCGCCGCCCTTAAAGGAATCATCAAAGATACTGCCTGTTATAAGGTTTTTCAGTTTTGTCCTGATTATTGCACCGCCTCTTCCCATTTTATGGTGCTGATAATCGATTATTTCATGCGGCGCCCCTTTATATTCAATCTTGACGCCCTTTCTAAAGTCGCTTGTAGCTATCATATATTAGACCTCTATTATTTTTAATTTTTTAGGCAGAGAAGTTAATACTTCAGCACCTTTTTTTCTTACCGCAACCATATCTTCTATCCTCACACCGCCAAACCCCGGCAGATAAATCCCGGGTTCAACGGTAAATATCATGTTTTCTTCAATAGTATCTTTACTACGCCATGATACTACAGGCTTTTCATGAACTGCAAGTCCTACCCCGTGTCCGGTACCGTGTCCGAAAAATTCATCATATCCTTCCTGCGCTATATAATCTCTCGCAGCAGCATCGATCTCAGATGCCTTAATCCCGGGACGTACGGACTCTATTGCCCTTTTTTGGGCCTCCAGCACTTTGTAATATAATTCCTTCTGTCTGGAAATATTGTCACTCTTTATAAGTATTGTTCTTGTCATATCTGAAAAATACCCCTCAAATTCAGATCCCCAATCAAAAACAACCAGATCACCCTTTTCCAGTCTCTTGTCGGTAGGCTTGGCATGAGGGAGGGCTGATCTGAAACCAGACGCTACTATAACCTCAAAGGGCAATTTTTTGCAACCTTCAAGTTTCAGTAACTCCTCAAGTTTTAAGGCAAGTTTACGCTCCGTAATGCCTGTTTTAATAAAAGGCAGCAGCTTGCGGAATGCTGCCTCTGCCCGCTTAATCGAAGTGTTAATATAAGATAGCTCCTCCGGAGATTTAACTATGCGAAGAGACTCTACAATATTCGCAAGTGGTTTGAGCGTTACTTTATTCATTAACAGCTTTCTGTAAAATCCATATGTAATGTTATGGTCCTCAAAACCAAGCTTCTTTATGTTGCAGACATTGCAAATATTTTTTATCTCCTTGCTTCTTTCGGTATGTTCAATCTTAATACTCCAGCCCTTGATCTCGTACCTGACCTGTTCCTGATAGCGGAAATCTGTTACGAACATTGCGTGATTTTTTGAGATTACAGCAAACCCGGATGAACCCGTAAATCCCGTAAGATATCTTACGTTAGCAAGATCGGTTATGAGGATTCCTTCGACTTTTTGTTTTTGAAGCAGTTTTCTAAGAAGTGCCTTTTTTTGCATTTGTTGCGATCGAAACAGCTGCCCTCAAACCAAGAAGATAGCTTTCCGGTCCAAAGCCCGAAATCTGACCATATGCCACGGGCGAAATAAGTGATTTATGCCTGAATTCTTCCCTTTTATAAATATTTGAGAGATGGATCTCTACAGTCGGTATCTCGACAGCTGCGATTGCATCCCTGATAGCAACACTCGTGTGGGTATAGGCTGCTGGATTGATTACTAGAGAAGAGTACGGATTTGATTTCTGAATCAGATCCACAATCTGCCCCTCATGATTGGACTGTTTGATATCAATTTCAACTTTCAGCTCTTTTGCCAGCTGCTTGAGAAGTTTGTTTATTTCATCAAGTGTCCTGGTACCGTAGACATCGGCCTCCCGCCTGCCAAGGAGATTGAGATTAGGTCCGTGAATTATTAGTATCTTCATATGCGCCCCCTTTCTTGCGCGCCTTTATGCCTTTGCGCCTATTTCCAACAACTTGTCAAGAATAATATCAGCGACTTCAATCTTTTTCATCACCGGATATTCGGTAATCCGCTCTTCCTTGTTAATTAAAGTTACCACATTCGTATCGACATCAAATCCCGCGTCTTTCCGTGATATATCATTTAGAACTATCAGATCCAGATTTTTCTCCTTTAACTTTGCAATTGCACTCTTAATATCCTTGCCTGACTCAGCAGCAAAACCCACAAGAATCCTTCTGCCTTTTGTCTTTCCAAGCTCCCTGAGTATATCAGTATTTTTCTTTAATTTTAAAGATATTTCATCTTTTTTCCTGAGTTTGACTTCTGCTATATCAGATGGTGAATAATCAGATACAGCCGCTGCCATAATAACCGCTGTCGCCTTTTTAAATTGTTTAACGACCACTGCCTCCATATCTGATGCCCTTTCCACGGGTATAAAAGAAACTCCTGCCGGGGGTTCCTGATGCGAAGGTCCGCTAATAAGAGTAACATCAGCGCCCCGCCTTAAAGCTGCCCTCGCAATCGCGTAGCCCATTTTACCGGATGAACGATTTGAAATATATCTGACCGGATCGATCGGCTCAATAGTAGGGCCGGCTGTTATCAATATATTCTGACCTGCCAGGTCCTTCTTTGACAGAGCTGCCACAGCAGCCTCAACAATCTCTGCAGCTTCAACCATGCGGCCCTCTCCTTCTTCCCCGCAGGCAAGACTGCCTGATACCGGACCAACAAATTGCACCCCGGCTTGCTTCATGTCCCTTATATGTTTTATTACTATCGGGTTGCGATACATCCTGAAATTCATTGCAGGTGCGATCAGTGCCGGCCCTTCATAGGTAAGCCAGAGATTACTCAGTAGATTATCCGCTATACCGCATGAAAGTTTGTTAATAGTATTGGCAGTCGCGGGGGCGATAATAAACAGGTGTGCTTCTTTTGACAAATTTATATGGCTGAATGGGTCCCGGAAAAGGTCGGAACATACTTGATTGCCGGTAATAGTTTCAAACAAATACGGAGTAATGAAACGGCATGATGCCTCAGTCATCACTACCATTACATGAGCCCCGTTCTCAATAAGCCGACGCGCTATATCAACAGATTTGTATACCGCGATACTTCCGGTAACTCCTAAAAGGATATTTCGATCTCTCAACACTTCGATTAGCTATCCCCAAATATATCCTCAATTGTTTTCTTTTGTTCGGACTCGCCTTTTTAGCTCAGATATACCTTCAAGTCCTTTTCAAGCTCCGTCATGTCTTCAGGCATTGTCTCTTTCTGCTGGGCCTCGTCCATCATTCGTTTGTGAGTGAGTTTCTTCTCCTCTTCACTCGCCTTGACGGCTGCTTCTCCAGTAAGTATCTTTACCGCGCCGGAAGCGACTTCTTCAATGGCAAGCGTGGTAATTTTCTGTGCCCTGGAAGCTATGACCGGTAGGGCCCCCTGCGACAGGGCCTTTGCCCTTTTAACAGAAGCAACTACCAGCCTGTAAGCCCCGTCAATCTTTTCTCTGTCATATGCTATCGGTAATGAAATTATGTCCATACAACCTCCTCTATGTTATTTGATCTTATATAATTTTTTAATCCGATTCGGATCAACCTTTGATGTCGAGAGTCTCGATGAAATAATTATACATTCGAGTTCCTTGTATGCCCTATCGAGTCTGTCATTTACAACAATATAATCGTAATCCTTATAGTACGGAATTTCACTCTTTGCATTATCAAGACGCTTTGCTATCACATCTTTCGAGTCAGTCTTGCGCTTTACAAGCCTTTCTTCGAGTACTTCTACTGAAGGAGGAAGAATAAAGATGTAAACAGCATTTGCATACCTTTTTTTCAACTGCATAGCGCCGTGAGTATCAATGTCAAGTAGTATATCATAGCCTGCCCTGTTTAACTCTTTCAGCCTCTTTATTGATGTGCCATATAAGTTGCCGTGAACAGTCGCCCATTCGGCAAACTCCCCTTTATCTATCATCTTCACAAACCTGGCCTTGCTGATAAATGTATAGTCAACATGATTTCTCTCTCCTCTTCTCGGCTGTCTTGTTGTATATGATACGGAGAGTTTGATATCCGGATTTTTCTTTAACAATTGCCGGCATAGTGTTGTCTTACCTGCACCGGAAGGGGCAGAAATGACATATAATACCCCGCTATTGTTTCTATTGCTTCTGATCTCAGTTCCCGCCATTTTTTTCTTCTACAAAAAATCTTTGTGTAATGGTTTCAACCTGAAGTGCGGAAAGAATTATGTGGTCACTGTCAGTTACAATTATGGCCCTTGTCTTCCGGCCCTGGGTCGCGTCAATCAACTTCCCTCTCTCACTGGCCTCATCACGCAGGCGTTTCATTGGTGATGAACCGGGGGCCACAACCGCTATTACGCGGGAGGCAGACACAACATTACCAAAACCCACATTTACGAGCATCACTCCCAGACCGGATTTAATCATTATTTACCTTTCTGCAGTTTTAAAACTTTCTACTTCTGCAATAGACCGTTTCATCAATGTCTGAAGTCACTTACAATCACTACGGAGTTGCATTTTGATATTGGCAACTCAGGCACTATTGTAAATTCTGTATCTGTTCTCTTATTTTTTCAAGCTCATGTTTGACTTCTACGACGTTACTGGCAATTTCAAAGTGCTGCGCCTTGGACCCTATGGTATTTATCTCTCTGCGCAGTTCCTGGATAATGAAATCGAGTTTTTTCCCGACAGAATCATTTGAAGTTATCACATCTGAAAAATGTTTCAGATGACTCTTTAGTCTGACTAATTCTTCTGTTATATCAGTTCGTTCAATCAGAATAGCGGTCTCCTGAACGAGACGTGTCTCGTCCACCTGAATGTCTCCAAGAAACTCTTTAAGGCGATCATAAAGTCTTTCTCTTGCCAGGGAGGTAAACTCGTCTCTTTTTTCTTCAATATCTGATATATATTTTCTAATGAGCTCTATTCTTTCTGAAATATCCTGAATCAGGTTTTTTCCTTCTTCAATTCTCGTTTTTGTTAATTCCACCAATGCGGCTTCGAGCGCCTTGTAAAAATCCGTTACAGCAACCTCAGGCTCATCAAGTACAAAGAGATCCCTTTGTGATGCAAGTATATCGATCCCTATATTGTCAGACAGAGAAAGCTCATCTCTTAATAAAACAAAGGCATTATAATATTCCCTGGCAAGGGATTTGTTCACTTTCAGTTTTATATTATCCATTTCCTGTTTGGGAACAAACAGTTCGACACGACCCCGTTCAACAGTCTTCTTTATTATGTTTTTAATTTCAGTCTCATATGAAAAAAGATAATATGGAATATTGATATGAATATCGAGATTCTTGTGGTTTGAAGAACGGATTTCGACTCTAAAATTCCCTGCGGATCCCTTCCCGTAACCTGTCATTGACTGTGGCATTAGTATGATTTATATCCTGCTAAATATCTTAAAGTTATAAATTGGCACAACGTAACACTATATAATACTTAAGAAAATAAGTCAATCTCAACTCAATGGATTTTGTCATTGGACAGAAGGTGCAAACCTGAGCAGGCAAGAATTTACCTGCCTCGCTATTAGATTTTAAAAGGAATATACTTCCAGAAGAGTTTTTGTCTAAGATATATAAATTAAGAAACGAGCGCTTCGACCTGGCTTTCAATAAAAACAGGGGCATCGTCCTCTAAGATCACGTTTACTTTCTTTACATCTTTAAACTTGCCCTTGAGAATTTCCTCGGAGAGAGGGTCTTCAATATGTCTCTGTATCGCGCGCCGCATCGGCCTTGCTCCGTAAGACGGCTGGTAATTCTTTTCGATCAACCAGTCTACTACTTCATCAGACAGTTCAATGGCCAGATCCTGATCAAGAAGCTGCTTGTTAAGCTCGTCAATCAGCAGATTTACAATTTTTGACAGGTGCTCTTTTTCAAGCTGGTGGAAAACCACAATTTCATCTATCCGGTTCAAAAACTCAGGATTAAACTTAACTTTCAGCTCGCTAAGAACTGCATCCTTGATTTTCCGGTAATTACTCTTGCCTGAGGCTTTCTGAAATCCCAGGGGTGTATCATTTTCAATAAACTTGGTCCCGACATTTGATGTCATTATTATTACCGTATTTTTAAAATCAACCTTCCTTCCAAGATTATCTGTAATAACACCTTCGTCAAGTACCTGAAGTAAGATGTTGAACACGTCAGGATGGGCCTTTTCTATTTCATCGAAAAGAACTACTGAATAAGGCCTTCTGCGGACTGTCTCAGAGAGCTGTCCACCTTCTTCATAACCAACGTAACCCGGAGGGGCGCCTGTCAGTCTGGACACATTGAATCTCTCCATATATTCCGACATATCTATCTTTATGAGTGCGTTATCGTCATTAAAAAGGAATTCCGTCAGTGCTTTGGCCAGCTCTGTCTTTCCAACTCCAGTTGGACCGAGAAAGAAAAACGACCCGATAGGCCTTTTCCGTGCTTTCAAACCGGCACGTGACCTTCTGATTGCTTTTGCAATCGCCTTTACTGCCTCGTCCTGCGCAACTATCCTGTTATGAAGTTCCTCCTCCATACGCAGGAGCTTTTCTGATTCTTTTTCCTCGAGCTTTGATAGTGGAATACCCGTGATTTTCGCAACGGTATATGCCACATCATCATCCAGCACCAGAGGAGTTTCTTTCTGCTGGTTTTCACGCCACTTCTTATTGAGATTATCATAGAGATTCCTCACGCGGTCCTCTTCGTTCTTCACGGAAGCCCCTTTTTCAAAATCATGGAGTTTCACATACAGATTCTTCTCTTTGTGAAGACGTTTAAGCTCTTTTTCGAGATCCCGAAGTTCAGGAGGCATAGTGAACCTCTTCAATTTTATCCTCGCCCCGGTCTCGTCCATAACGTCTATGGCTTTGTCCGGGAGAAATCTTTCTGTAATATAACGGTCGGATAAAGTAACACATGATTTGATAGCTTCAGGACTCACTTTTACCTTGTGATGGATCTCATATCGTGTCTTTAATCCTTCAAGGATCTGAACACTCTCCTCCAACGTAGGCGGCTGCAGGTAAATAGGCTGGAAACGTCTCTCAAAGGCGCCGTCTTTTTCAATATGTTTTCTGAACTCGTCAGGGGTAGTAGCCCCGATGCATTGAATTTCACCCCTTGAAAGGGCCGGTTTCAACATATTTGATGCATCGATAGACCCTTCAGCTGCCCCTGCACCGACAAGCGTATGAAGCTCGTCTATAAAGAGAATTACATTGTCAGACTGTACAATTTCTTTCATTACGAGTTTGAGCCTTTCCTCAAACTGTCCTCTGTATTTAGTTCCGGCAATTAGGGCGCCCAGATCCAGGCTGACAATTCTTTTTTCAAGAAGATTCTCCGGTATGTCTTCAGCGATGATTCTCTGTGCAAGTCCCTCTACAATCGCTGTCTTGCCAACCCCTGATTCGCCAATAATTACCGGGTTGTTCTTGACCCTCCTGCCTAAAATCTGCAGAACTCTTTCGATCTCCTTCTCTCTGCCTATTACAGGATCCAGTTTCCCATCCCTCGCAAGCTGTGTAATATCTCTTCCGAACTCATCGAGTGCCGGGGTATGAGTTTTTTTCTCTTTACCACCGGACTGTACTTTACGCATCGAAAGGTTAATTGCAAGCTGCCTTACCCCGAGGAGATTTGCACCAAGACTCCTTAATATCTTACCGGCTATTCCGGCATCCTCTCTGATTAATCCAATGAGGAGGTGTTCACTTCCGATATAGCTGTGTCCAAGTAACCTTGCCTCTTCAACTGCAAGTTCAAGAACTTTTTTAGCTCTGGGCGTAAAGGGAATATCACCAAAGGTAAGTATATTGGAACCGGTCGGCAGGTTTCTCTCGACTTCCATCCGTAGTTCTTCTGAAGAAAGACCCATCTTCTTTAGGATCACCATGGGGAGACTTTCTTCTTCTCTCAGCAGACCCAGGAGCAGGTGCTCTGTGCCCAGGTAATCATTCTGCCGCTTTTCAGCTTCCTCACGAGCGTAAATAATTACTTTTCTTCCTCTTTCAGTAAATTTCTCGAACATGATTGGCTCCTAAAGTTAATATATCGTTTCTACCCTAGATTGTCAAGACAACAAACAGTACAGTAAGTCAACGCGTTAGTCTTATAATCGGGGGAATAAGAGAAAATCTTAAGCAGATATTTTAATCAAGTCAATAATGTTTTTTGTAAGCTGGAATAATTCAGGGAGACTTCAGATCTTTTTTATTATAGACAATGTCCTTGATCTCCTGCATAAATTCTTTAATATCCTTGAACTGTCTGTATACTGAGGCAAACCTTACATAGGCAACTTCATCAATTTCCTTAAGTCCATCCATAATCTGTTTCCCGATTGCCGAGCTTGGTATTTCTTTTTCCCCAGCTGCCTGGAGGTTTTTTTCAACGTTCATGGCCAATGCTTCTCTCGCTTCAACGCTAACGGGTCTTTTTTCACATGCCCTTTCAAGGCCCTGAAGGATCTTCTGCCTGTCATACGGCTCCCTTCTGTTATCTTTCTTGATAACGTGCGGAAGGATATTTTCTATTCTTTCATAGCTGGTAAAGCGTCCTTCGCATTTCAGACATTCGCGTCTCCGGCGTATTACATCTCCGTCCCGGCTTTGTCTGGAATCAATTACTTTATCTTCGATGTGGTTGCAGAATGGACACCGCATAAGAATTTATTATATAGATTTTTTCTGCATTTGGGGAATTAATATTCAATAAATCATCGCTCTGATAAAACAGGGGAAGTCTAAACTTCAATATCTTCGTATACAGAAAATTTCTTGCATAACGCTTTGACCTTGTCCCTTACATTTTTTATTGTTGCACTGTTACGGGGATCATCCAGTATTTTTGAGATAAGGTCTGCAATGATAACCATTTCAGGTTCGCGCATGTGTCTGCTTGTGACTATCGGAGTACCGATTCTTATCCCGCTTGTGATAGCAGCAGGCAATTTATCATGAGGGATGGAATTCTTGTTTACTGTAATGCCGGCAGAATCAAGAGCATTCTCGGCATCACTGCCCGTTATTTTCTTATTGGTCAGATCGATGAGCATCAGATGAGTATCTGTTCCACCTGAAATTATTTTAATACCTTTGTTCATCAGGGCATCAGCCAGTTCCCTTGCGTTTCTGATAATTTGCAGTTGATAACGACCGAACTCAGGAGTCAGGGCCTCCTTGAATGCAACTGCCTTTGCCGCAATAACGTGCATAAGAGGTCCGCCCTGTATCCCCGGGAAAACCATCTTATCTATTGCCTTTGCATATTCGGCCCTGCACATAATCATACCGCCCCGCGGCCCTTTAAGTGTCTTGTGTGTAGTTGATGTGACAAAGTCGGCATGCGGCACAGGAGAAGGATGGTTCCCGGTTGCAATCAGTCCTGCGATATGTGCGATATCGGCAAGAAAATATGCGTTCACCTCTTTCGCGATTTCGGACAGAACCTGAAAGTCAATTATTCTTGAGTAAGCGCTCGCGCCTGCCAAAAGCAGTTTCGGCTTGTGTCTCTTTGCCATCCGACGCACTTTATCATAATCAATCAGGCCTGTCTTTTTTTCCACCCCGTAAGAAAATGATTTATACATAGTGCCAGAGAAATTGACATGCGACCCGTGAGAAAGATGCCCTCCGTGGCTCAGACTTAAACCAAGGACCCTGTCCCCCGGCTTTAACATCGAAAAATAAACTGCCATATTCGCCTGACTGCCTGAATGGGGCTGCACATTCACATGCTCGGCTCCGAAAAGCTCCTTTGCCCTTTTTATCGCCAGAGATTCAACTATGTCGGCATACTCACAGCCTCCATAATAGCGTCTCCCGGGATAACCTTCAGCATATTTATTGGTAAAGACCGAACCCTGGGCTTCAAGCACTGCCCTGCTCGCATAGTTTTCAGAAGCGATCAGAACAATTTTTTCCTGCTCGCGCCTGATCTCCGCGACTACCGCATCATAAACCTCAGGATCACATTTTTTCAGTTCGTTCATGCTCATAGCTTACTTGTTTAGCCTTCTTTCTATTGCCGTGATTTTATCCAGCCTTCTCTGATGCCTTCCGCCTTCAAAGTCGGTTTCAAACCAGACCTTTACTATGTCCCCGGCAGTTTTACCATCTATAATCCTTCCGGGCAAAACAAGTAAATTGGCATCATTATGCAGTCTGCTCATTTTTGCCGAATAATCTTCACTGCATAATGCCGCCCTCACCCCCGGGAATTTATTGGCAACAATAGACATGCCGATCCCGGTCCCGCATATGAGTATGCCCCTGTCCACACTGCCTTTTGATACCTCCTCGGCCACTCTTTCTCCAAAGTCAGGGTAGTCACACGACTCCTCACTCTTTGTGCCGAGGTCATGCCACTCTATATCAAGCTCTTCAAGGAGAGGGATTATTTCGTTCTTCATGGTAATTCCGGCATGGTCACACCCTATGGCTACTTTCATCATACCTCCGAACTTATTGCTGAATTGCAGAATAACCTTATCGAATCCGGCCTTGATTTTACTTTATTCCACTGTTTTTATGGAGCGTAAATTCCGTCCAGAAGCGGTATCCATCAGAAAATATGTTTCCAACGGAGTAGATTATATTATCAGCCCAATAAATGTAAGTCAAGGATAGTATTATGTGAAGTTTGTTATAATTTCAATATGCCAATCATAGGGCTTACAGGCAATTTCGGGATGGGTAAATCCACGGTATTAAGGCTCTTCAGCAAACTTGGCGCATTCACTTTCAGTGCAGATGAATTTGTTCATAATCTCCTGGAGAGCCCAGGGATAATCAGGAAGATAACAAAAGTCCTCGGCCGGGAAATCCTGGCAGTGAGCTCGCGAAATATTTCCATAAATAAAAAACTTGTGGCAGATATCATTTTTAAAGACCCGCATAAAAGAAAAGCCATTGAAAAGATCATACATCCTGAAGTGCTCAGGTTGATTAAGCAAACCTCATGTGAGATACAAAGCAGGGAGCCTTCCGCGTTAATTATCTTTGAAGTGCCCTTGCTGCTTGAGGCTGGTTATTCACGGCATTTCAATAAAACAATCGTCACCTACTGCAGGCGCGATACCGCGATAACAAGACTTACACGCAAAGGATTTTCACGAAACGAGGTCGTCAAAAGGATGCATTCCCAGATGCCTATTGCGGAAAAGAAAAAACATGCCGATTTCCTGATTGATAATAATAATGGCACTGGAAATACGGCATTGCAGGTCAAGAAAATATTTCAGGAACTGCATTCAGCTTAACACGCTGTCCCCAGCCGATTTATTCTTCTATGTCAAGTCTTCAAAATGCGTCAGCCTCTTAAACTCCTTATAGCGGCTTTCTATCTCAGAATAATCAAGACTTTTTATCTTTTCAAGACTGAAGGCCTCAACATTATATGAGGCCATAACACTGCCGAATATGATGGCCTTGCGGATGTTGGATTCCTCAAAGTTCATTGTATTGGTGAGATACCCCATAAATCCGCCGGCAAAACAGTCCCCCGCTCCGGTTGGATCAAATACAGACTCAAGCGGATACGCAGGTGCGGCGAAGATTTTTTTGTCTTTGAACATGAGAGCCCCGTATTCTCCGCGCTTGATAATCAGCGTCTTGGGCCCGTATGAAAGTATGACATTGGCGGCCTTGACCAGGTTCGGCTCTCCTGAAAGCTCCCTTGCTTCACCGTCATTTATAAGGAGGATGTCTACCAATTTAAGGGTCCTGAGAAGCGAGTCCTTTTTCCCGTCTATCCAGAAGTTCATAGTGTCGCAGGCAACCAGAGAAGGATTCTTGACCTGGCTAAGGACATCCCTTTGAAGATCAGGGTCAATATTTGCCAGGAACACTACCTTCTTGTCTTTATAGCTTTCTGGCAGCTTCGGTTTAAATGACTGAAACACATTGAGCTGTGTATCAAGTGTACGCGCCTCATTTAATTCATACCCATATTCACCCTTCCACCTGAATGTCTTGCCTTCTGACCTTTCAATACCTTCAATATCAATCTTGCGGCTCTTTAAAAACTTCAGGTGTTTATCCGGGAAGTCAGTGCCCACAACCGCAACTATCGAGACGTCCGTAAAATAACTCGCGGCCGTAGAAAAATATGTGGCTGAACCACCGAGTACCTCATCCACTTCACCAAACGGCGTTTTAACAGAATCAAATGCGACCGAACCGACAACAACTAGTGACATATCCTTTACCTCCGATTATTTTATATTGCCCGCAAATTAAGACGCTGCATGAAAGTAAAAACTGTTGGTTGTTAGTTGTTCAGACTGACAACTGAAAGCTGACAACTGATCCCTATTGTCTTTTATGTGGTTTAAATATTACTTTAATTGACTCTCTTGCTTCAGCCACAAGTTTAAAACCCAGTCCGCCTTCATCGAAAGTCAATCTGTGCGTAATCATATCAGTCAGCTGCACCCGATGATTGCTTATCAGCTTGATGGCTACTTCAAGATCGATAGGACTTGCGCCATAAGATGTCATCAGCGTAATTTCATTGCGCCACATGTCGTTCATCGGCACCGGGACCATGACTTCCGGTTCCGGCACAGCGAAAAACAGACCGGTCCCCCCGTGGTCGATACAACTCAAGGCAGTTTCAGACGCAGACAAAGCCCCGGCGCAAACAATCACGAGATCTGCAAGCCTGTTGCCGTTGGATTCAAGGAGATGCATTTTAACATCGTCCCTTGCGTTTATCACAGCATCAGCGCCGAAACGTTTTGCCGCATTAAGGCGGTATTCTGTAATGTCCGTAGCGATAATTTTACCAGCGCCAAGCGCACGCGCGAGGGCAATATGAATGAGTCCTGAAATACCGCTGCCGATTACGAGAACAGTCTTCCCTGGCTTTAATCCGGCAAGCCTTTGTCCGCGGACTACGCAGGCCAAGGGTTCTATAAATGTGCCCTCTTCATATGACATGTCATCAGGCAGTATATAAACTCCTCTGTCAACGTTGATTTGCGGTATGCGGATATATTCGGAAAACCCTCCGGGATCGTAATTCGTCCTGTGCAGGGTATCGCACGCAGTATGGGAGCCGTTGAGGCAATAATAACAGTTGTTGCACGGGACATGATGAGAGACAAAGACCCTGTCGCCGGTTTTGTAATTTTTCACACCCTCGCCTACTTCAACGATCTCTCCTGTAATTTCGTGGCCGAGCACACGCGGGGCCTTCTTGATACGATACCATTCCATCACATCGCTTCCGCATATTCCGGTAGCATGGGTCTTTACAAGAAGCTCACCCGCCCCTATCTTCGGAACAGGCCTCTCCTCGACACGAACGTCTCTGTTGTTGTAATACATTAATACGCGCATAGTTCAGATCCGCATTCCATCATATAGGGCGAGAGCACCTCGCCCCTACAATACACAATTATTTCTTGGCCTTGTTCTTTTCTTCGTTGAAAATCTCAAGCGCTTCTTTCGGAGCGGCCTTCTGGTGAATTACGGACCTCAAGGCCTTTGCCATGGCAACCGGATGAGGATGCTGCCATACGTTTCTCCCGAGGTTTACGCCTATGGCGCCCTTCTGCATTCCATCGTATACGAAATCAAACACCTGCAGCTCGGTGTCGCATTTCGGTCCGCCGGCTATTACTATCGGCACAGGGCAGCCGTTTGTGACCTTGTCAAAATTCTCGCACCAGTAAGTCTTTACAACCCTCGCGCCGAGCTCAGCAGCGATGCGGCAGCATAGTGAAAGATACCGGGCATCCCGCTTTTCCAGCTCCTTGCCTACGGCAGTGACCGCCATGACGGGAATGCCGTATTTCTCGCACTCATTCACAAGATTCGCAAGGTTCATAAGGGTCTGGTGCTCATACTCGGTGCCGATAAAAACCGACAGGCCGACAGCCGACACATTTAACCTTATGGCTTCTTCTATCGACGTTGTAATACTTTCATTTGCGAGGTCTTTGCCTATAACGCTGGAGCCGCCTGATACACGAAGGATTATCGGCAGGCTGTTGTCCGGATCAATACATGAGCGCAGCACCCCTCTGGTGACAAACAGCGCGTCGCTGTAACGGACGATCGATTTGATGGTCTCTCCGGGTTTTTCAAGTCTTGATGTCGGGCCAAGAAAATATCCATGGTCAACCGGCATAAAAAAACACTTGCCGTCCGATTTGATAATCTGCGCCAGACGGTTTTTCATTCCCCAATCCATAATAAATCCTCCTTACTTGTTCTTTCTGTATTTTCCCGCGTCCTGTTTTAGTTGCAAAGATTCCTCAAGCATCATCACGTATCTGACATATCTCACGCCGAACTGTATAAGTTCTTTATCGTCCGTTTTGATCTTTTCCACGGTCTCATCATCAATGTCAAAGATATTGAGAAAATTGCTGGTGAATATAAATTCCCTGAATTTGTCCAGATCATAACTCGCCATATAAAACTGGGACTGTTTCTGAGGGTCCAGTGCAGGCTGACCTAGGAGATTTTTCCGTAACTGAAGCGCCCTCCATCCCCTGTTGACCTGATCGTATAAATCCACCTCCTGGTCTTTCCGCCAGGATTCAATGGTCCATTGCTGTTTTTCGTGGAAGCCGTAGCAATGGGGCTCTCTGATAAAGAAATAGAACTCTTCATCAACGGGGCCATCCTCGGTGTCTTTCTTGAGAGTGCCCTGTCCCACAGGATAGTAACGGCAGTTGGCAGGCCGGTCGGTGTAAACAGTACAGCCTTCGTCAGTAACAAAAGGGCACCTATGCCGCTCATCGTCATTCATTTTGAGTATCGCATAAGGATGCGATGATTTTTCATCAATTTTTATGAAAGAATACTTTTCAAGAAAATCACCGGAAGATATCCCCAGCCTCTTCTTCAGTCTCACAACATCATACGGCGTCAGAAGGATTTCAACGTTACTGCAGCAATGGGTAAAACACTTTATGCCTTTATGACACCTGAACTTGAACTTTGAGTCGAGTGTATATTTTTCGGGTACCACCGAATCCAGCTTGCTCATTTTTGTTGTCTCCTTGATTTAAATCGAATCTAGGATTATAACAATTTAGAAGGATTTAAATCCAAAATGATAGATTCTGGCTGAAGTGCTTTATCGATAAGCAGGGGAAGATTGTCCATTAGAAATTCCCAGGCTTACTTATCAAAATGACACTTTCTGCACAGGTCAAACATGTCCTGCGCATCAAAGGCCCACAGATGAGGGTAATTGGATGCATGAGGGTTGTGGCAGCTCGCGCATGAGAGATCCTTGCCTATTCTCACCGGGTCGGGCTTGTCACGGGTCGGGTGACCCTCAGTTGAAAATGAATCCCCGAGCACATGTTTCCCGCTTCCCCTGTCAACATGACAGTTAACACACAGGTCCCAGGTCGCCTTATAAAGATTAAACGGATACCTGGAGGAATGGGGACTGTGACATATGGTGCATTTACCGAGAGTAACGGGACCGTGAGTGAACTTCTTTGACAGCCAATCAGTTTTTTGTTCAATGTGGCACCCGTAACATAATTCCGTATCTGGTTTTTTGACAGAATATTTTGGACCTGATTTTTCATCATGACAGCTCAGGCAGCTCCAGACTGCTACAGGGCCGTGAACGTAAGGAGAAGCGGCTATTTTGCTGTGGCATGAGTAACATGTGGATGTGGCCTCAACAACAGCCCTTTTATCCAGGGGCTCGGCGATAAACGATGTCGGGCTTACGGGTTTCCTGTCAGTCTCCTTCGGCTCCAGGATGTGGCATTCAGCACACCGGGAATTATCTCCCATATGGAAATTGTCTTTTTTAAAACCAGCGGGTATCTTCATGAAATCAGCAACAAGATCAGACCGTCTGAAAACATTCAGCGTCACATCAAATACCGGTTTCCCCTTTTTGGTTACGGTTATGTCTATCCTGTTGATGCCGAGAGTCAACGGAACGGAAAAGCACTCATATTTATTATCAGGAATAATACCGGCCATTTCTTTATCATTGACCTTTGTCTTAATCAAATCCGCCGAGTCTTTTGGCACTTCCATTGATATATCCAGGAGGTCAAATTCCATGACTACGTTATCAGGAGGGTATTGAAGCGTAACGGTGTCCGCCTCTGCAATTCGTATGATAATAAAGAGCGCGAAAACCGCAAAAGATAAAATCTTTATTCGCATTTAGAAATGGACGAGGGTAAAATTTTCTTGTCGATAAGCTTCTCAATGGCCTTCTTGTACATTTCGCTTGCTTTGGCCTTGTCTCCTTTGAGTTCATAGGCATTGCCCAGCTCGTAGTATGTCATTTGTGGATACGGATTTGCCAAAGAAGCTGCATTGAGGACCTCTATGGCCTTGTCGATATCGCCCTTTAAGATAAGCGCCCCACCCAGCCCTGTCTGTGCGTCATGTGAATTGGGGTCAAGCTCCACGGCCTTTCTGAACGCCTCAAGCGCTTTGTCCGCTTCTTTTGTTTCAAGATACAGAAAACCGAGGAGTATCCGGGATTCCGGCATTTCAGGATTGGCATTGACAGACTTGACGGCCATTTCTATTGCAGTGTCGAATATACGTGACTCGGTAAATTTAAGCGCCAGATTATACAACCTGGATGCTTCCATGGAGGGTTTGTCCTTCTCCTCTTTGTGAGGGGAAAGGGTCTCTTCCAATTCGGCTTCATCTATCTCCCCGAGGACTTTTTTTATGTAACCTCTGAGTTTAGTCTTGTAGGTAAGAGGGTGGCTTGGAATATCATAGGCCACCAGGCCCTGTTTGTCTATAATTACGGTTGTCGGGAAGACCCTCACCCCATAATCACTATATATCCGCCGGTCTGTGTCGATTAGCAGAGTAAACCCAATCCCTTTATTCTTGAAAATCATCAGGGCCTCTTCTTTATTGTCGCTTTCTTCCATGACGCTGACTACTTCAATCCCTTTGTTTTTATATTTATCCAGGATTTCATTTGCGTCCTGCAGGGCGAGTATAGATCTCTCCTGGTCAGTCCTCCAGAATAAGATGACCAGCACTTTTCCTTTATACTCATTCAGTGAAATCCTTTTCCCATCGATCGAACCAGTGGTGAAATCAGGCGCGGGGCTACCGGCAGATATGCTGATAGCATCGGAAGCGGGAGTGAACAACAGTAAAATAACAAGACCCAGAATAATACGTATCATCCGTTGATCTCCTTCTTTACCCTATCGTATTTTTTAATTTTATGGCATCCGGGAGTACAGCTTCCACCTGTATCCGTCTTTTGAAAGTTTACCGGGAGGTCCCACGAGCCGAAGGGGACCGCTTCCCTTATATGCTTCGGGAAGTTGCTCGCATGAGTTTCATGACAGGCCCGGCAGGTCCGGCCCTTCTCCGCCTTGTTGACATGCCGGAAATGAAGGTTATCATTCCCGTTTCTGAAGTTGGTCAGCTTAGCGGTCTCGGCGTTGAGAACGATTGTCTTTTCGTGGCAGCTGAAACAGAGGTTGTAGTTCTCCGCTAAAAAGGGCATATAAAACGTTGATGGATACGGGTTTCTCAGTATCCTGAAATTAGCTGAGCCGTGAGGATCATGACAACCGGAACAGTCCTTCTGCTTTATGGGACCGTGCTGGTCGGTATTTTCTGCCAGCCATTTTTTCATATTCATTGTGCTTGTGACATTGTCTTTCTTGTAATCCCTGTCATGACAGCTCAGGCACAGGTCCATCGGCTCCATGAGCAGGTTCTTGGCAATGTTAGACATATGAGCGTCATGGCAATTGAGACAGGACCTTTCAGTCTCCAGCGCCCCGTGTTTGACTTTTGCCTGGCTGATTTGATCTTTCTTGTCTTTATGGCAATCCAGGCATAAATCAGGCGCCTGAGACTGGAGCATGAATTGTTTTGCAGCAGAGTGAGGATTATGGCAGCTTGTACATTTTTCAGAGACCGGCTTATGGACGAACTCAGCCTTATGAATAGCTTCCGCTTTATCAGTATGACACATATAGCAGAGACTCGGACCTTCTACTTTAAGGTTTTTGGCATAATCAGCAGTGTGAGGATCATGACACGCCACGCACCCGCCGACAGCAGCCGGTCCGTGCACGAACGCGCCTGCAACCATCGCCTCGTCATGACAGTTAAAGCAGAGGTCGCTCCCTTTGGCCAGGAGCTGAAACTTGTTTGGAGATTCATGAGGGCTGTGGCAGGCCATACATTCACCTTCCTCGACGGGAATGTGAATAAATTTCTTGGCCTTAAATTTTTCATGGCAGGAATAACATTTATTGGCAAGGTCTTTCGCCTTTCCGAATTTATTCTGTTCAGGTTTGTCTTTATGTTTTGGAACTTGTCCATGGCAGACGGTGCATTCCCCTGCCAAGACCGGGCCGTGAACGAACTTTTCCTTGCCCATAGTAGCGTGGCACTGGGTTGTGATACATGAATCTTTAGGTTTTTCAACTGCTTTTTCCTGAGCTGAAATAGGCACGTCAGCCAATCCTGAAGCGATTACAGCAATAATGAGTGACAGGAAAAAAATGGTGATAGTTTTTTTGTTCATCGAACCTCCGCAGATTTGATTTCATTACATAAGGACATTTAATATACTTATAATAACCATTTTTTTCAATATCTGCCACATGGGATTAAGGATTTGCCATTAATGAAAACTCCGATGAAGGGATTATAATATATTCTAATCCCTCAGTGAAAGCATTAAGGAAATTATAGTATCAACACAGAGTCGTTATTAATCCCGCCTAATGATAACCCCAGCGTATCCAACCACATAATCATAATCACCGCTTACTTCACCCGAGGTCATGTATTTTACAAGTGCGGCCTTCGAAGCTCCCAATTCCCTGGCGGCATAAAGCATCGTTGTTACCGGGACAACTCCACACATGCTGATATCTTCATCCCTGACGGTGTTATAAAGCCCGGCGGGGTCCATCGCTATCACCCTGTCGATCGCCTTCCTGTCTTTTTTCCTCGCTGTTGAATCTGATACATAATGGCTCATATCCGAACTTGCAATAATTGTCACGGCATAATCCGATTTTCTTACCGCGTCTGCAATGGCCTCTCCGACCATCCTGCAAACATCCAGGGGGACAGGCATCATTGTAACAGGAACGATACTGACATCAGAAGAATAATGGAGAATAAATGGAAGCTGCACCTCCAGGGAGTGTTCCATCCGGTGGGCAAGGCTGTCCTCCGAGATAATGTCAGAACCTTTCTTTAATTCCCCGGCCAGGGCCTCGTCAATCTTTAATTCACCGGTCGGCATATGCCATACTCCCGAGGACATCAAAGATACAGGTTGTCCAAGCCCCGTATGGTTTGGCCCTATCAAAACGAACGCCCGGGGGATTTTTATCCTCGAATATACAGCGCCGGCAACCCTGCCTGAATACATAAGTCCGGCATGGGGGGAGACAATGCCTATAGCACTCTCTTTTTCGGCATCATCGTCAAGGAAACCATTCACCTGTCTGGTGAGTCTTGATGCAGAAGATTCGTAGAATTGTCCGGCTACAGCAGGTTTTCGTATCATAATATCACCGCTGGAGAAGTAGGGGCATGGTGTGTTATGCCCCTACTTCTCCAGCACTGGTTTATCCAACATTAAGATACATATAATCAATACTCGCTATATTCATGATCAGCAAGGTTCTTAAACTTTGTAAATTTTTCAAGAAATGCCAGTTCAATGACCTTTGTCGGCCCGTTCCTCTGCTTTGCTATGTCGAGCTCAGCTAACCCTTTCTTCTGGGAATCATGCTTCTTATAGTACTCATCCCTGAATAGAAACAGTATTGTATCAGCATCCTGTTCTATAGCGCCAGATTCTCTTAAGTCAGCAACAAGCGGCCTCTTACTTTCACCTCTCGTTTCACAGCTCCGGTTAAGCTGGCTGATGACGATAACGGGGACGGACAGGTCTTTTGCAAGCGCTTTCAGGGAACGTGAAATATCGGAAATGACCTGTTCCCTCGCAATGTGCGTCCCGGCCCCGCTCATAAGCTGCAGATAATCCACTACAATAAGACCTAACCCGTGTTCGGCCTTTAGCCTCCTTGACTTTGCCCTTATATCAAGTATCGAATTAAATGAATCGTCTATATATATCGGGGATTCGGAAAGCCTGCCCGCGGCGTTTACCAGCTTCCTGTAATCCTCCTTGCTGTGATACCCGGAGCGTACGGCCTTTGAATCCACTTCAGCCTCGGAGCACAACATCCTTAAAACAATCTGCTCTTTTGTCATTTCAAGACTGAAAACCGCTATAGGGACATTCCCCTCAATAGCGGCCTGAGTAACTATGTTCAGACAGAAGGCGGTCTTCCCCATACCAGGCCTTGCGCCTATGACTATCAAATCACCCGGATGAAAGCCTGTCGTGGCTTCATCAAGGTCCGTAAACCCGGTGGCCAGACCCGTTATGCGCTCTTTCTTGTCAAAGAGTTTGTCAACGAGCTCGATAGTATCTTTAACTACGCTTTTTATATGGACATACGTCTGCCTGATGGCCTTTTCCGAAATATTAAATATTTTGGACTCTGCCTGGTCCAGCAGTTCATGAACGTCCTGTTCAGTGTCATAGCTTGTGGTTATTATCTCTGTCGCGGTAACTATGAGATTTCTCAGAATGGATTTCTCTTTGACTATTTTGGCATGGTACCGGGCATTGGCAGATGTCGGCACCAGATTCACGATAGAACTCAGGTAAGAGGCGCCTCCGATTTCTTCAAGCTGCTCTTTTCTGCTCAATATTTCCGTAACGGTGATTAAGTCGATCGGCTCATTTTTTTCATAAAGCTCAAGCATCGCGACAAATATCTTTTTATGGGCATCCTTATAAAAGTCGCCGGGCGACAGCTGCTCTATAACTACAGCAATGGCTTCGTTTTCAAGCAGCACGGCACCCAGGACCGACTGCTCCGCTTCAATATTCTGAGGAGGCAAACGGTCATATCCGGTCAACGGCTTTGTCGACCCGCCTTCAAAGCCGGTTTTATTACGGAAGGGTTCAAGCATTTAAACTTATTCCTATGCTTCTTCAGTGCCTGATTTTTTTACTTCTACTTTAACGGATGCAGTCACATCCTTATGTACTTTTACATTGACTTCATAAGACCCCAGGCGTTTTATCGGCTCTTCAAGTATCACCTTGCGTTTGTCTATTTCAACGCCCTGAAGGGCAATAGCCTCAGCTATGTCCTTGGATGTCACGGAACCGAATAATTTGTCTTCTTCTCCGGCCTGGGCTTCTATGGTGATTGTCATTTTGGATATCTGGTCCGCCACGTCCTGCATCGATTGTTTTACCTTCTTGGCCTTCACAAGTATATTTTTTTTCTCGTGCTCGAATTGCCTCAAATTTTTCGGATTAGCTTCCACTGCAAGGTTCCTCGGCAAAAGATAATTCCTTCCATACCCGATCTTTACTTCCACAATGCTGCCCATCTCACCAAGATCCTTTACATCTTCTCTTAAAATAACTTTCATAGTCACACGCTCCTCTATTTTGATATTTTATTTTGATTTCCAGAACCAAATTAATCTGATATTGTAGCTCAATGAAAACTAAAAATTAAAGTTAAAATATTTAAATGCCAAATTTAAACCAAAACAGTCCGGCAACAAAGGCTTTTTTCAATAGAAACAAACATAACAGATTACTATTAGTATTTATCAGGGGGGAACATCTTCCCGGGATTAAGTATCCCTTTGGGATCAAATACGTTTTTTATCTTTTTCATGATCTCGATACTTACGTCTGAAAGCTCCATTCCCACATACTGTTTTTTTGTAAGACCTATGCCGTGCTCCCCGGATATGGTACCTCCCAGTTTAAGCGTGGCTTCAAAAATGTCCCTGACCGACTTCGTGGCACTTCGGTATTCTTCTTCGTTGTTTTTGTCAGTCATGATATTTACATGAATATTTCCGTCGCCGGCATGACCGAAGTTTGCGATTATCAGGTTGTTTTTCTCTGCAATTTCTCTTAACTCTTTGAGCATTTCAGGTATTCTCCCGCGGGGAACAACGATGTCCTCGTTTATTTTCGTCGGTCTGATACGGTAAAGGGCCGGCGATATCGCTCTCCTCGCATCCCAGATACGCTGTTTTGAAAACATATCTTCAGCTATGCTGACTTCTCCGCCTGAGGCTGTACACACAGATGCAATCTTTTCAGCTTCTTCCATTACTGAGGCACGCGGTCCGTCAACCTCTATCAAAAGCAGCGCCTCCGCATCCACGGGAAGCCCAAAAGATCCGTAATTCTCAACTGCGCGGATTGATTCATTATCCATAAATTCAAGCGCACGGGGTATGACAGACGAAGACGTAATTCTACTGACGGACTGGGCCGCAGCGTCCAGCGAATCATAAGTACACAGCATTGTGACCGTTTCTTCCGGCAAAGGCAGTACCTTCAGAAATATCTTCGTTATGATTCCCAGCGTCCCTTCAGAGCCCACGAGAAGCCTTGTGAGGTCATATCCGACAACGCCCTTATAAGTTCTTCCCCCGGTCATTAATACCCTGCCGTCAGGAAGCACCGTTTCCAGTCCGAGGACATAGTCCTTTGTCACCCCGTATTTCACGGCCCTTGGTCCGCCTGCATTTTCAGCAACATTTCCGCCCAGAGTACAGAATTTCATGCTTGCAGGGTCAGGCGGGTAAAAAAGACCGACATCCTCCAGCCTTTCCTGCAAATGGAAATTAATGACCCCAGGCTCTACAACAGCCACCATATTTTTTTCATCAATGTCTATGATCCTGTTCATTCCTTCAAGAGAAAGGACCACCGCATCCTTCAGAGGCACAGCACCCCCTGTCATCCCGGTGCCCGCCCCCCGCGGAACAATCGGGACGTTATTCTTAAAGGCATATGCCGCAACGTCCGACACCTCCTGGGTATTCAAAGGTCTCACAACCGCAGACGGCTTGCCCTCTGATGAAGAAGCATCAAATCCGTAACAGAATAGCTCTTCCTTCCCCGCTGACAGCTTACCCGGCAAATTGTCTTCGTTCTTCTTTTTGAAAAATTCAAAGGCCATGATGGTCTGATTATAACAAAAACCGGGATGTATATTTTCACTGAAGGCCGTGACAAGCCAGGACAGCCATCGCTGCCACATTCATACAAATTGGGAAAGATAATAACTTCGGATTAATACTTAAACATTATTGATAGCTTTTCAGCCACATCAGGGGCAAGATCTTTCAGAATATTATACTCTTTGATTGCGGAGTTTCTGTCATGCAGTTCCACATACACGAGCGCCAGATTATATCGGGCATTCATATTGCCCGGATCTATTTTAATCGCGTGATTCAGAGATTCTTTTGCTTCGTTATGCATGCCTAACAAACAATAAAATATCCCAAGATTCTTATGTGCCCCTGACATGGCCGGCTTGATCTGTATTGCTCTTTTTGTCGTAGCTACCGCTGCTCGATAGTTGCCCAGCCTGCCGTAAGCAGAGCCCAGGTTGTAATATGCCAGCGCATCATCAGGCTTTATTCGTACTGCCTCCTTGTAGGCCTCGACAGATTCTTCGAACATTCCCGACCTGCTGTAGGCATTGGCAAGACTGCAGTAAGCATCTCCATTACAAGGATCGATTCTCACGGCCCGCTTATAGGACTTAATTGCCTCCTTAAACATACTCAGATTGTCATAAGCCCGTCCCTGCAGCAGTAACTTTGCATAATCGGGCTCATTGCTTATTGCTTTCCTGGCAGCATCCATTGCCTGTTTAAATATACGCAGCCTGCCATAGGCGCTGCCGATATTATTCATGAACTTTTGCATGATATTTCATATCCTCCGGTTTTTCGCTTATTCATATTGAGGCGTGATAATACGCTGAATTGTCCTGGGTTGTTAATTACAGAATACATTTTTCACGCACTTAATATTATGATACGGTGGACAAGGGTGATGGTCTGTAATCTAAAACACAGGATGGATAACCCAAATCCCGATTTAGAAAACTGCAACACTATTTTCACAAGGGATCGAGACTAATTTTATAATCTATTGAGTCATTATCGTGGTCAAAGGTTGC
>JAGVNU010000112.1 GCA_020053105.1 Thermodesulfovibrionia bacterium | reverse complement strand
TTTGTTGTACGAATGTGTACCCAGTGCTCTTTCGGGAAAGAGTAGAAGGTGATCATACGATCCCAATCAGACAGTAGCTTCTCTGCTGCCCTCGGATAAGACTTCCGATAACGATTGACGAATGCATCCCTGAGCCGCTCGCATTCAGAAAGCGTCTCTGCATAAGGAATGCGTTTCAGATATTCCCCGGCCTCGGGGCGTATCCTCTTGGGGAAACAGTCAAGTACATTTCTGATTTTATGATTCCAGCACCGCTGTTGTTTTCCCTCCGGATAGAGTTCTCCAAGAGCAGACCATATCCCAAGATGACCGTCAGCGATTGTCAATCTGCCCAGCCTGAGTTTCCGAGCAGTCAAATTCCTCAATACCCCACTCCATGATTCCTTACTCTCACGATAACCGCTCTCGCAGGCAAGAAATACCTTCTTGCCATTCCTAAGCGCTCCGATGATTATCAAAAGCGCAGCTTTGTCTTTTTCAAGCCCGGCCTTTACGTAGATCCCGTCTGCCCACTGATAGACCACTTCGAGTCCCGACAAATCCATTTGCCTCCATTCCTCATACTCCAGATGCCATTTAGCCTTCAATCGATCTATCGAGGAGGCTGACAATGGCGCTCCCTCTCCCAATAAACCACGCAGTGCCATTTCAAAGTCCCCCTTTGCCAGGCCGTGCAGGTACAACTCCGGCAGCTGCTGCCCAACTTCTTTCGACCTGCGCTTGAAAAAAGGTATTATCCTGCTCTCAAATTTCTCCTCTGTCCCCCTTACCCGAGGGCGCTAGACAGTGATCGTTCCATTCAAAGTGTACAGTCTGTTTGAAGAACACACGGAATTGCTCAAACGGGGCAAGGCCGGGAAGCCCATAGAATTTGGGCACAAAGTATTATTAGCGGAGACGGGAGAGAAGTTTATACTGCACTACAGTGCATTGGCAAAGCAGCAGGCGGATAAAGACTTATTGTATGAGACGATAAAAGCGCACCGCAAGATATTTGTCAAAGCGCCTGAGGTGTTAGCGGCTAACAAGGGTTTTATGAGAGTCGTGAACAGATCAAGAAATTATCAAATAAAATTGAGACCGTATCGATATGCAAATAAGGAAGGCGGACAGAGGAAGAAGGCCGGAAGGAAAGCACAGTGGCATTCAAAGCCGGGCAGCGTTTCCGTGCCGGCATAGAAGGAACTATCTCTGTCTTAAAAAGGGCATTTAAACTGGAGCGATGTCTTTTAAAGGATTTAAGAATTATGCAGCCAGTTTGGGTTGTGCGGTCTTCTGTCACAACCTTGTTTTGCTGGCCGGATTGTAGAGAGAAATCCTCTCAACAGAACTGAATTTTGAGACATAACGGACAGGTGTTTTTTAAAAAGGCTTTTAAAGGTGTAAAAAGGATTAAACACAATGAACGTGATGTGGCTTTGAGCCATTTTGAATGTAAAAATTATTGTTCGCTTTATTGCGGATGCAAAAATACTCTATCCACAACAGGAACTATTTAGCAAAGTTTTTGTGGACTCCCCCGTGGCTTGCCAGAGGGTTATTACGGAGACGGGAAGTCTCCCTAATCCGCAAAGACCCTTACGAGATGTGGTATAACAAAGAGCATGGGATTGCGGAGGACGAGTCATGCGGTCTACGATGCGGCATATCATCTGGTATGGTGTCCAAAATATCGAAAGAAGATATTTGAGGGCAAAGAGATACAGCAACGAGCAAAACAACTGATCGAAGAAATAATCGAAGACTAGGGGATGGAAATAGAAGAAATGGAAGTAGCGACCGACCATGTGCATATATTGATATCGTTCCCACCAAAATATTAGATAGGACAAACCCAGATTATTAAACTCGCCAACTGGTACCAAGGGCATATTTTTTCTCCGCTCCTTATCCAATTAAAGATATTAGGCCAAATAAACGTGAGGGATATAAATGAAATAAGATTAAGTGCGTTCGCGACATACAAGCCAAACCAATACCGCTGAAAGCCCCAACATAGTAATGAACATATAAAAAGTTCCATGCAAAACTATTCCCAGAGCAAGAACATCAGCGCCCTGATACCCAGCTGTTTTAAGTGCAAGAGCAAACCAGGCAGCCTGGGTGCCGATACCGGCAAATCCCTGAACGGGGATAACCTGAAAGACAGCATAAACACCATAACAGTAAATGCTCTGCACGGGTGTAAAAACAATGCCGAAAGAACGAAGTAACAGGTGCAACGTTATAATTCCCGCAATTATCGCCGCTACCGATTGAGTCAACGTTATGGCGTAAAAACTTGTACGGTGCTTCTCTTTTGCTATTGTCAGCAGTTCATTCAGTTTTTCAGAAAACTTTTTAAGTAATGAAATGTGGCCTGGAAGCCTTTGTAATTGCCGCATCATAAAACGTTCGCTGGCTGGCACTAACATCAAAGATGTCATGACAAATATGACACCTGTCAGCCACATTGCAGCTTCACGATAAGGGGTTGCACTACTTATCAGTACAGATGCAAGAAAAAATAATGCTGTTAGCGATGATAAATCCATTAATCGGCCAAGAAGAAGCAGCCTGAATGCAGCCAGAATATTAGACGTCGAATATTTTGTTAATACATATGCAGCGGCGGCTTCGCCCGCGCCGCCTGGAAGCGTAGCCGTTAAGAAGTTATAGAGTGCATTTATACTCCACCAATGCGCAAGCTTTTTATGCGTATGGTCAAATTGAATAAAACGTAACGTCCTTACCAGATTACCGAGTGCAAATACGATACCGCCAATAACTATATATTTGATATCCAGCCTGCCGGCAATCAAAGAAAAATGCTCCCATTCAACCCGCGACAGCAATAACACCATAAAGCCGATAGAAAATAAAATAGCCCATATCAATTTCTTTTTCACTCTATTGTCCATAGGTTAAATGCAGCCTCTGTTTATCCATTCCATTGCTTTGTCATCAACAAGAGAGTTTTCAATATTTGGCTGAGTGATAACTTGATGAAACCGATCGGGAAACACATGAATTAATTTAATGAACACGTATAATTATACAATAGGGATCCAATTCATTACTGTGAAGTTCCCCCAATTTATTTTCAAGTGCTGGATGGAAACAGAATTGTTTGGGAAGGGTCCTTTGTAAACAACCTGACAATTCGTCCCGGATAACG
>JAGVNU010000016.1 GCA_020053105.1 Thermodesulfovibrionia bacterium | reverse complement strand
CCTATCCCTGTATTGCCGGATGTCGGTTCAATGATTACGCTGTCTTTCTTCAGGACACCCCTTCTCTCGGCATCTTCGATCATCGATAGTCCGATCCGGTCCTTGATGCTCCCACCGGGATTTGAACGCTCCAGCTTCATCCATACATTGATGCTGTTGCTGAATAAATTATTAATTTTTACATGATGTGTGTTGCCGATTGTCTCGAGTATATTTCCTGCTCTCATTTAAACCTCCTGATGTTGTGCTGATGTGTAATACCCAGGGATTAGACGACATGCCTGTTATGCAGAGTATTCTACAGGAAAAAACTTCTGAGATACAATAAAAAAATGAGGACCGGCCCGGACGTGATTATTATAATCTGCACTTGAATAACTCTGCTCAAGCGGTGTTATACTATTTTTCATATGGCGGTTTTTCAAGTAAAAAATAATGGCAGTCTCATTGAAAACCTGACGGCCCTCGGACACACGCGCACCAAGATCAAACAGTTGATCAGGCATGGGGCCATTGAGGTTAATGGTAAGGTGATTAAGGACCTTGCCCACCCGCTGCTGAAGGGAGATAAGATTTCAGTCAGTAAGGGTAACAAAGGACCAGAGGCGGTCCCGACTATGGGGATCAACGTCATTTATGAGGATGATGCCGTTATCGTAGTGGACAAACCCTCCGGTCTGCTGACAATCGCATCTGAGACAGAGAAGACAAGGACTGCCTATTACCAGTTGAACGAATACCTCAAACAGAAGGCGCCCGGGGCAGGTGAAAGGATATTCATTGTCCATCGTCTGGACCGGGACACGTCAGGCCTGATCGTGTTCGCAAAGAACGAGACTGTGAAACGGCTGCTCCAGGATAATTGGAAAGACGTTGAGAAACGGTATTACGCTATAGTTGAGGGGACTCCCGTAAAGAAAGAGGGCGAGATCATAAGCCGTTTGAGTGAGACCAGGTCTCTCAGGGTATACAGCGACCCTCATTCTGATGAGGCAAAACTTGCTAAAACAAAATACCGGGTGCTTAAGCATGGCCCGGAATACTCGCTTCTTGATATACTCCTTGAAACCGGGCGGAAGAACCAGATACGCGTCCATCTCGCCGATATCGGTCATCCAGTGGCAGGCGATAAAAAATATGGCGGTAAGACCGATCCGTTCCGGCGTCTCGGCCTGCATGCCTATTTTCTCTCCTTTAAACATCCGCTTACCGGAATCCCGATGCGTTTTGAGAGCCGGATGCCGGACAGGTGGTCCGGAATTCAGCTCTCAGCAGTCATGGATCAGCTTTAAGCTATAAGAAATCTGAGATTAATTAATGAACTCCTGACCAACCTCAAGCTTACTCTTTATTCTTCCGAATAAAACAATATGCACTTGGAGTCTTTGGTCACATTGCGTAACAAGAAGATATCTTGAAATGCCATAGGATATGCATTCCTGTGCAGAAGAAAGACGCGGCATATAACACGCTGAATCTATGGAAACCTATGAAGTCATAACAACGATCCAGATACTGGCAGGAACAGTCATAATATTGTTGTCTCTTGTCAGTATCATGAAAACACAGGTATCTGTTCCGGGGCGCATTACAAACATACGGTTGATCGCAATTTCGTTTGCCGCCCTGTTTCTTATAGGTTTTGTATTGTCCCTTCTGTCCTTATTGACTGATGTAAGGTTCCCTTTTGAAGTTCTTTCCGGCAGTCTGTTCCTGGGGAGCGCATGCTTTGTTTATATAGCCTTCAGAATAACAGCCGATACCAGCGGTCATCTTGCGTGGAAAACCGGCCAGTACAACCGTGCTGAGGACAAGCTTAAAGGCCTGTCTCTGTATGACGGACTGACCGGGCTTTACAACAGACACGGGTTTTTTACATTGATGGATAATCATATGGAACTGGCCTACCGGCAGAAAAGGAGGGTCGCTCTGTTTTATGCTGATATAGATGACCTTAAGGGCACAAATGAGAATTTGGGACGCCAGGAAGGCGACATGATTTTAAAAGAGACCGCGAATATATTGAAAGCAACTTTTCGTAAATCTGATATCATGGCGCGAATCGGTGACGATGAATTTGTAGTTTTATTAATCGAAGCCTCTGGAGACCATTTCGAGGCTATTGACGGTAATTTCCGGAAGACCCTTGAAGAGTTTAATTCAAAAAGGAATCAGAAATACAAGTTGTCGATAAGCACAGGAGTGACGAGCTACGACCCGGGGTACAACGATTCTATTGAAAACATGCTTGAACATGTTTATGAACTGCTGGGACAGGACAAAGCGGGGTTGGAAAAAACGGGACTTGCTTTATAATTCCTTTCTACTTAAGAAATGAAAATTTGCAGGCATAAGCGCTTATCTGTATCAGCGCGGGCATCTCTATATGCAACTGTATCCATACGTATTGGTTTCTATGCTCTCTCTTTTGTCACACGCCCCGAATAACAAAGTGCAGTGGCCCTTTTATATCAATAATTAGAGTAAAATAGCAAAAATCAATATAATAGAAAAGCTGAAATTATTAAGTGTGAATTATAGATGCTGAGATATTTTGAAACGATAGGAGCCAACGCCCTGCATTATGTTAATGAAGCAGGCAGGATGGGGATATTCCTTTTTTACTCGGCGCTGAGCATAGTAAAACCTCCCTATAAGATATTCCCTGTTGTCAAACAGACGTATATTATCGGCGCTCTTTCAATATTCGTTATCCTTTTCACCGGAGCATTTACGGGTATGGTCCTGGGATTGCAAGGTTATCATACCCTCAGTAAATTCGGCGCTGAGGGCCTGCTGGGCTCCGCAGTCGCACTCAGCCTGATAAGAGAATTAGGACCTGTCCTGGCTGCCCTGATGGTGACAGGAAGGGCGGGATCGGCCATGTGCGCCGAGATCGGCATCATGCGGACTTCCGAGCAGATCGATGCCCTGGAATGTATGGCGATCGATCCGCACAAATATATCGTGGCCCCGAAATTCATAGCAGGCATCATCTCCCTGCCTCTCCTGACCGCTATCTTTGATGTGGTCGGCATATTCGGAGGGTATCTTGTAGGTGTCGGACTTCTGGGGGCCAATGAAGGTATGTATTTTTCAAGCATATACAAGGACGTGGATTTTAGTGATGTGTATATGGGGTTTGTTAAGTCTCTTTGTTTTGGCATGCTGATTATCTGGATATGTTCTGCAAAGGGTTTTTTTGTTCACCTGTCAAGAGATGGGGGCTTCGGGGCTGAGGGTGTGAGCAGGGTGACCACTGATGCAGTAGTTTTATCCTCAGTCAGTATATTGGTTGTTGATTACTTTTTGACCTCGGTGCTGCTATGAAGGAAAATGTTATTGTCCAGCTGACTGATGTCAGAAAATCATACGGAAGGCAGGAGGTCCTGAAGGGGATCAACCTTTCCATCGTTGAGGGCAGGACAACGCTCATTGTAGGGGCCAGCGGGGAGGG
>JAGVNU010000058.1 GCA_020053105.1 Thermodesulfovibrionia bacterium | reverse complement strand
GGCACTCAACTCTGGGGTATCGCTCCCCGATATCCTTTGAGCTGGAGGCTATGGCTTCCTAACCTATCTGAGTGTCCGAGAAATCGGGGGAAGTTCACATGAAGCGCTCTACATCAGAGCGTATCTTGTCATAATACAGACGAACAAATTTCTCATGCGACGTTTGCATCTCAGCAATCTGACTATCGACTATTTCTGCCAGTTCGACTGTCTGCTTCGGTGCGGAAGCACATCCAACGGTTAAAATCAATAAACAAATGAGAACGACTCGAATTGCCAAGCCCATAGATTTTCCTCCTTGTTTAATCATTAAACCTAAAGCTATCAATAGTATGAAGAGAGGTGAAGAACCCTTCAGCCGTCCCTGATGGGGAAATTATATACTTCATTAAGTCGTTTGTACAGATAAAAATATATGTATGAACTTCCGTCTTTATTGCCTGATCTTACACTATAGACGACTCTGGGCATTCACGGGACGTATCTCGATGCACATCCTGCATTCGCGGCAATCCCTTTCAACAGGTGAATCTGTCTGGGGGTTGACGCCTGCAAACATGTATTTACTTGCAAATAGACTTAACATGTATGTACAGATGTTGAAGCTTCAATTCCCGTCATCCATGCCGAAAGAAGCAAGTGACTGGATATCGCAGTTATCTCTCTTCCAGAAATAAAGATGGATCTTTTCAGGTCGTACTCGAAGAGAACAATTTGCAGATTCATCACATTCATCCCACTCGGTCCAGTGATGAAAAGACCGTTAACCATCCGGATTCCCGCTCAAAAGACTGCCAACAGCAGGCGCTTTAAGCACGGGACTGACGTCTTAAGATTGAGTTCATGAACAGACTCTGACTATATACCCAAAGAAATCCAATATTCATCACCCCAGATCAATATCTCTTTTAATATAAGCCTCATAATCTTTTGTGACAGGCGTGTATTCCTGCCCTATCAATGATGATGAAACCATGAAATCCGCTGTGGCGCGATTACATGCGGTAGGGATATTGTAAAGAACTGCAATTCGTAACAGGGCCTTTACATCAACATCATGAGGCTGAGGCTGCATCGGGTCCCAGAGGAATATAATTACATCGACTTTGCCTTCAGCAATCATGGCGCCCAGCTGCTGGTCCCCGCCCAGCGGGCCGGATTTTAATTTTGTGATGTGAAGAGCATATTTTTCATTCACAAGTTTCTTTTTTAATGCCTGCTCAACCATGACTCCTGTTGTGCCGGTACAAATTAATTTATGTTCAAGCAGTGATGTGTAATTCCATTCAACCCATTCGATCAAATCTTTTTTGCGGTTATCATGGGCCACCAGCGCTATATTTTTTACTTTTTCCATACCCGTCTCCTTAATAAATAATTAATATTTGTGTATATATTTCTGTTTGTTATTTTTGTAATTCCGATGCGGGCCTGTGCGGGAGCAGAACCGACCCGCTCAATCCTGATTTATCGGGACAGAGATAACGGTCCAATGGCTGGGTTTATGGACAATCCTTGAAATAGTCTCCTGCGCTTCCGAGCTGACACCCTTTGGAACTGCGGCACTTTTATTGCGCGTATTGAATGGCAACTTCATAGACTATATTCGCATGATCGGGGCGGGGACCACTGTCATCACAACCAAGTTCTCCGTTTGACGTCTCGCTGTGGTTTCTGATCATTGAGTTTATAATCCCGCTCATCTCAAACCCTCCGTTGACGCAGTCATCGCTCAAACAGTCCACCCTGAAAAAAGCGTAGCTTCCGGGATAGAAATTCAGGGTCCGGCGCACCGTTCTATTCCCCTGCTGGTTGTATATCATATTAATAACTATTTTTGCGACCTCAGGGAAATGTTTAGACATAAAACCGGCGTCCAGTCTCCGCTGATTTTTTTCCATTCTTGCCTGATTATTTCTGTTAATCATGTTCCTCCCAAAATAAGAAAGCCCCCTCCATACGGAAGGGGCCTTCTGAAGATATTTTACAGTTTGACTACATTGATGGCCTTGGGGCCTTTCGGTCCGCTCTCAGTGTCAAAGCTTACTGCATCGCCTTCGGCAAGGGATTTAAATCCGTTGCCCTGAATGGACGTATGATGAACAAAAGCGTCGCTTCCGTCTTCACTTGTAATAAATCCAAAACCTTTGCTGTCATTAAACCATTTAACAGTTCCTTGTTTCATTTCTTTTACCTCCTTATCTATGAATTCAAATCTCAGAAGGCCTAACAAATCAAAAAAGCCGCAAAGATCAAAAATCTTTGTGGCTTCATACACTACAAAAACTTCTAAAATTCTGGGTTAAGCATAACACGTCCCTGCCTGCTTGTCAATGAGCTGTCAATAATAATAGTGGGCAGGCCTTCAGTATCAGATGCCGGAAAATTTCGTAGTGAGGTTTACGATAAACGATGCGCCCTTGTAATGGCGTCCGCTTTTCGTCTCAGGGAAATTGGCTTCCGCGTCGCGCATGGTAAAGCCTTTCAGGGTCACGCCTCCTTCGAGCTGCTTTGTGAATTCTCTTGAGGCCCCTATGCCGATAGTATATTTTTCCCTTCTTCCGATAAAACGGGATGCGTCAGCAGAATAGCCATTCTTGCTGACATGAAGCCCCTGTATGAAGGATTTCAGTGTGGTCTCGTCATCCAACTGATAATTTATAGATAGGTCCCCGGCCCATTCATCCCCGCGGCTTTTACTGTTTTCTGTTTTAAGCCCGCCCCCTGCGTCCAGTGTGCCGCTCTTTTCCCTGAAGATGCTGCGGACTGTCAGACCCGCAAGCCATTTAGTCCTGGAATAATTCAGTCCCATGCCCAGCTGATAATAATCACCTTCATGATAAAAATCCTCGCAGCCTACCCTGTCTTTGCTGTACCAGACATAATTGCCGAACACGCGGCCGTTCCATACCGGCGAAAAAAAGTACCTGGCCTCAGCGCTCGTGTTAAAGATATCACCGGGGTCATAATCCTCTACCGCTTCGCTGAAGTCATACTCACCCCTCCAGAGATATCCTATCCCGATGCCTGCAACAAGGCCCCCCCATTCATGCGCAGCGGTCAGGGTCGGATTAACATTGTAACCTTCGCCAAAACTGCTTATGGAAACAAGGTCAGGGTCCATTATGAGCGCCAGTTCCTCCTGCTTAAAATCAGTCTTGCCTGTAGGCAGATTAAGGTCCAGCCCGAAGAGCAGACCAAACGGAAGACTTTTTGAAATATCGTAAGAAAAATTTATCTTGGTGTCGAGCATATGTGACAGTGTGCGGTCCCCCTTGTCGGCATGCTCGATACGGGTATTGGCATACCCTGTCAGCAGGCCGAGGGAATAATTTTTGCGGCTGTAGGTAAATTCAACCGGGACATGCGCCTGTACCGCCTTGCTGTCCTGATTGTCCGCCCAATAGTCCAGGTTAAAACCGGTCTGCACGTCGATGTCGGCAGCGTAACTGACAGCAGCATAAAAAAAGACTGCTGTGATGATCAATAATAATTTGACTGTTGATGTCTTTCTTTTCATTTTAATTATCTGCCTTATTCAAGACAGGGAGCCGCGGCCTGCGTGCTGCCGCTGAAGTCAACGGTTCCCGTGATTACATCACTATTGCAAACATCCACCCCGGCAGGGCAGCTGTCCGGATAGCTGGACTCTGTGGGGGGCGTGTGGTCCCATATATTATTTCTGGCGTCTATATCACTATTGGTCACATTTTCAAGGTCTATCCGGTTATTGCAGCTTAATGTATTGTTCCCGCTGACTACCGGGGCGCCGCCGAAAACTCTGACCCCATAGTCATTGCCGGTTATTGAAGTCCCTGTAATCGTCGGGTTTCCGCTGGAAACTATAATCCCTTCGCCGCCGACCTCTCCCTGCAGAAAATCAGTTATAGTCGAATTACTGACCGTTGAATCCGCCGTTAAGTTTATTCCGGTGCTATCAAAAGCACCGCCTTCTAAACCAACACCCTGTATAGAACAGTCATCAACAGTTATTATTGCTTCATTGTCGCTTATCGCAATTGATGAATCGCCTGTCCTGACTGTGCACCCTTCAATAGTGACACCTTCTGCGCCGATAATTGTGTCCGGGCTGATCCCGTTTATTACCGTGCTGTCAATTATTGTTGAATGGCCTGTCCCGGTACACCTGAGAGTGGTGCCGGCCAGGAGGTTCAGAGGGAAATCTTCAAAGCTGTCGATATTATATGTCCCGGCTGCTACGCAGATAGTCATATTGGTATCAGCCTGCGCAAGCGCGGCTGTTATTGTTCTGCATGGAAAATTGATGTCATCACAGTCAGATTCAGCCGGGCCGGCTGGATCGACGTATAATGAACATAACGGAGACATAGTTATAGTCACCTGTCGTGGTTCCCCTGTGAGATCCACGACAGATTCACCGCTATAAAGGACATTGCCCGATACATCCAATGCTTCCACCAGTATACGCCTGCCAGGCCCGTTAGGGATATCAAGGGTTATAGTCACGGAATCCAGACCGGCGACAGAAACGTCTTTAATTATCGTAACCATATCGTCGGCAGACACCGTCACCCTGATAGTGGTTATACCGGAGGGTATGGCTAAAGAATTCACTGCACCGGCAATGCTGCCTGCGGATGGGTCCGATTGCCCCAGACGTATCGTTACCGCCGAAGAGCCGGAAGATGACGAACCGGAACCGCCGCTGCTCCCGCAGCTTACATTTATCGAGAACAATGCCAGCACTATAAATAATATCGCCTTTTTCATGTTACCCTTCTTGCGGTGCAATGCCGCCGTCTGTTATCAGAATTGTACGTCAATTGAAACCGGACTCGGCGTAGTTTCCGGGCCTTGTTCCCTTTTTTCAGAATCCTCAGTGCTCAGCTGGTCTGTAAGCGAGGTCTGGTCTTTCAGGGACTTTAACAAGTCACCTGCCTTACTTTTTACAGATACCAGTCCAAGCGCCTGCAGTTCCTTAAGCGCCGGCCCGGCCTCGCAAATGCCAGGATCATTTTTCAGCGCCTTTTCATACAGCTCTGCCGCACCTTCGTA
The DNA here is from genome assembly GCA_020053105.1 of Thermodesulfovibrionia bacterium. GTDB lineage: Bacteria > Nitrospirota > Thermodesulfovibrionia > UBA6902 > UBA6902 > UBA6902. The sequence goes on along the minus strand of JAGVNU010000058.1, from coordinate 33,914 downwards.
GTCTCCCTTATCGCTTGCGTTAATACCCTGGAAAAAAGCCATAAGGGCCTTGCTGTCAGTTGAACAGGGTTTTCTCAGCGCCGCCTGCTGTTCGGGCGTGAGTTCTATCTTCAAGAGTTCAATAATTTTAAAAAGAAGGTCCTTCTCCATGCGGAACAAATCCGCAAGCCCCCCCGCGGACGCCTGCTGCCCGATACTCTTCGATAACTGGACATCAAGCAGTTCTGACTTTACCAGGAGTTCTTCCGGTCCACGTCCCGTAATATCTCCGCCCATGAGCCATTCCGCCCCAAGTATTTTCCCAACACGCGGGGCCGTCCCCGGCTCCACCAGTCCCGATGTCCCAATACCCATTTCTTCTGTCAGGGCCTGAAGCCTGGTCCTTTCCACAAGCTGCAACCCCTCCAGTGTCGAAAGGTCGGTTATCAGCATAATCGTCAAACCTTTCTGGACCGGGTCCAGGTCAGGACTGCCTGTCTTATTCTGGAAATACATGATTGCCAGGGTATTCCCCCCCCTGACTGTTTCAATGGCCTTTTCCTCCTGCAGCGCTTTCCGCGCCCACAGTCTCGTGTCTTCAGTGACCACCTGCCCTCCCCATGCCAGAGACGTAAAAATGACCCATACAAGGAGGGAAATAAATAAGCTGTTAAGATATTTAAATTTCATAATGAAAGCAGAAAATGTTTAGAGAATTGCTTTAATGGAAAATATGATATGTTTATTCATCTGTGTTGTCAAGGATTTTTTTCTTTGCTGATCATTGTCCATGCATAGAGAGTTTATAAACAAACGCCAGATATCAGACCATGTTGACATATAAGGCATAAAATGATAAATTCTGGTTACGTCAGAGTCCGAAATCGATATTAAAAACATGAGATTAAGACAACAAGCTTTATATTTTGACCGTTTCATTGCACAGGTCATAGCAGTGCTTCTTATATATTTATATAATTAACGCCTCGGTACAATTAAATATGAACTGGTTTGCAATCTATACAAAGCCAAGGCATGAACCACCTGTAGCCTCCCGACGCCAGGACATTGGGATTGAGGTCCTGAATCCGCAGTTCAAGTCAAAGAGATACACACAAGGGCCTGTTAATGACAAATAACGGTCAGATATTTTCATTACTATCTTATCTGGACGCAAGCCGGGGCAATTTCCATTTAGACCCGTCTCTGACTTCTGATGACAGCGCAGCGCTGGAGAGGTCTCCCTTCCCTTTCCTGACAATTACTGATACCGACCCTCTGACGCAATTAATCGAGGCGCGGATCAGGTCTGACGCAGGGAGTGAAATAGCGCGGGTGTTCCTTCTCGTCCAGAGAGACAGGTATCTGCTGGCAAAGGACGCATTGTGGCCGGTCAATAACAGGGGCATAGAAGACGCGTGGCAAAAGGCCTTTTCATTTTATTCCTCAGAAAACAGGGACAATTCTTTTATTACTCTCGCCGGTCAACTGGATGATCAGGGAGGACCGGCGCAGCTCTCATCTTTATTCTTCTGCAAGACAATGCGGGTTTTCTTCCATCCTCCGTGTCCGAAATGCGGAGCGCCTTTGCAGCAGTGTGAAGACGAGGAGCTTTTAGGCAAAGCCGGGCTGCAATCTTATTCCGTCTCATTGAAGAGATACCTCTATTGCCGGACCTGCGCAACAGCAGGGAAGCTCGACTTTTATGTATACGAACTCGAACCTTCCGACCCGCAGACACTGAGGGACCGCTCGGCCTTAATCAAAAAATTCAAACTCCTGGTCGAAGGCAACAGGAACGTTGAGCAGTTCCCCTGCATCGGATGTCCCAACTATAAAGACTGCTACGGCGCTGACCAGCGCGTGCTTTCTAGAATTGTCCCCTTCTCTTTTTATCCGTTCCATATGTTTATCTTTAAGGCCATGTCATTAAACGCGCTGGATTTCCTGCCACTTGTCTCAGGGGCTGCATTTCAGGAGCTTGAAGCAGAGCTGGAGAATAAAGGTGAATACGGCAGGAGCAGCTGTGTAAAGAATGTCCGACAGGGCAATTTAATAAAGGCCCCCTGTCTATTTGATTCGGGCAGCAGAAATTTTCTGGAGGTATTGTATCTGAAACTCACCTTCCTTGCGGAAGTCTTTCAGGGCATATCCTCAGGGAATGAAATACTCAGGCACCCTGACCTGAGGCTGTCACTGGACAATATATGGGTGAACCTGCCTGAACACGGCAGCCGGCTGCCATTCCTGTGGGACTTCAGGGTAAAGTTCACCGATATCTTCAGACAGCAGGCTGACAAAACTTCATCTACGGGATTACAGAGCGCCGGCAGTCTTTTTTTCATGGGCCTTGTCTGGTTCTACACGCTTTTGGTCAACAGGCGGCAGGACATGTCAAAGGTCTATCTTTCCCTGAGGGGAATACTGGACATGTCTTCTTCAGACAGCAGTTTTTCATTTGACAAATATGTCCATGAAGGCACATCTCCTGTCCTGCTTCCATCAAATATTTTATGGGAACCGGAGGGGAAGACAGTCAATAATGACATGCTTCCGTTATGGGAGAAGGGCCTTCAGGCAGGCTGGTCTGTATTGAATGCCGGCCTTTATCCATCTGCTGGTTTTTCACTGGATAATTTCCTTGAGCAATTGGACAAAACAAGAGAAGAGATAAAGGGCCGCCTTTTTAGCGCAGCTCCTGCTGATGAGCAGCAACCCTCACGGGAAAAGGACAAGGCGATCTCAAACATACTGAAAAATATTTATGATAAATGGGGTCCGCCGGCAGCAGTGGAGGAAGAAACACTGACCGAAACAGTCATGCTGTCTCCGGGAAGAGCTGACAGAAAAATCCCGCCCCCTCCTTCATCGGAAGAAAGCGATATCGTCTCAAGTACCGTGATCATTTCTGCAGGTAAAGCTCCTGCATCTCCGGAAACACCTGCGCCGGAGCAGCCTGTGAAACAGGATGATATCCTTACCGAAACAATTATCATATCCCCTCAGGGGATAAAAGACACATTAAAGCCTTCACCTGTAACACCTCAAAAAAAGCCGGACACGGGCCCTCCTGAGACTGTTATAATATCGGCCAAAGATGCAGCCGAAGCTTTAAGGCCTGCAGGTGAGCAGCCAGGGGCCGCACCAGAAACAGAAGAGCAGAAAAAGAAAAAAGAGCAGGATTTTCTTGCTGAAACAATTATCCTGAAACCAGGGGAGCTCAAGGGAAAAGGTAAAAAATGAAACCGGGAATCAATCCGATCTCCGAAGAGACTCTTGCTGATGAAATCAGGGCAGTCTATCACTCCGGCGGCCCGAAATCAGGAGACCTGATCGAGACATTACTGGAAGATAAATTAAAGGGCCTCGCGCCTGCTGATAAACTTGCGTTTATAGGGAAGCTTTCTCATTCATTTGAAGGCCCTGTTCCCGGCCCAGCTCAGGGCGCCGGTCTCCGTCAGGAGGAGATGTCGCGCATGATTTCCCTTCTGCTGGGAAAAGAAATTGAATTAGAAAATCTTCCCCCTGAAGAACTTATAACAAAATTGTCCCAATCACTGAACACGGTCTTTGACAGTTTGAACCAGATCATCGGCGTTATCAACACAACACTGTTAGGGGAAAAGATCGAGTTCGCCACTATCCGACAGGTCATAGGCTCTGATATGGGAAGCAGCTCAGGGCACGACCCCCTTCAGATTTATCTGGACCAGATACAGGAGGCCTTCCTTGTGGCCCACCGTGCCTTTCAGCAGGCGGCAGGCGACAAGATAGGTCAGATACTTAAAGAGCTGGACCCGGAAGGCATCTCTGCGGCAACCGGGACGGGTTTCAAGTTCGGGCCAATGCGAAAGGCGGAATGCTTTGATATATACACGGAGAAATTCAATGCCTGCAAAAAGTGGTTTGACTCGGGGCGGGCCGTAGAAGAACTTTTAAGAGAATTCGAAAAGATCTGTCAGAAAACATATAAAAAGAAAACAAGGAGTATGCCATGAAAAAAACAATCAGAACACTGCTGGTCCTTTCTTTTGCGCTTGCCGTCATTTCATGCGCCTCGGCCCCGAAGTATGTTTATGAAGAAGGGGCGATCAACCTGCACCTCAAGAGCGGACCGGACGTAAACCTCTACGAAGGCAAGCCGCATACACTCTTATTATGCGTTTACCAGCTGAGAGACCCGAATGCCTTCAACCAGTTATTTGATGAAGAAGACGGGATATCCAAACTCCTGGAATGCAGCCGCTTTGACGCAAGCGTCATGAGCTCTAAAAGGATTGTCGTTCAGCCGAAGGAAGAGACAATCAAAACCCTGGACAGGTCCGAGGGCACGAAATACGTCGGCATCGTGGCAGGCTATTTCCAGATGGAGAAGAAAAATATAATGCGCCTGATACAGGTCCCTTTAGGCATGACCGGCAGTCCGAAAAAAATGGAGATCGGACTGAATCTCGGACCTAAAGGGCTGCAGGAAATCGGGGGGAAATAATGGACATCCAGAGACCGCTGTTCTGGCACCAGGGGCTTTTTTTGCAGCCGCAGCATTTCCAGCTTTTTGATCAGTCATTACGGACCCACTTAAGTACTGTACACAACAACCTTCAGCCTCATTTCTGGGGCATAGGCGAAATCGATATTCAGCAGGCGGCCCTGGGCACAGGATCATTTAAACTTCTCGGCGGCAGTTTCCTTTTCCCTGACGGCGCGTTCGTGTCCCTGCCGGACAATGCGGTTGTCGAGTCCCGGTCATTCACAGAGGCATGGGGTGAAGGGGGCAAACCGCTGCGTGTATATGCCGGGCTTAAAAAATGGGACCACACCAGCGCCAACGTCACGGTCGTTGAAAAATCAGACCTCCTCGGAGGAGTGACCACGCGCTTTATATCAAAGGCAGATCCTGAAGAGATAAAGGACCTGCATTCCGAGGGGCCCGGTGGACAGGTAAAGACCCTTCATTACATGCTGCGGATATTCTGGGAAAACGAGACAGAGCACCTCGGCGATTACGACCTTGTCCCCATAGCGCAGCTCGAAAGGGCCGGGGAACAGATAACGCTTTCACAGAATTACATCCCGCCCTGCCTCTCGCTTTCAGGATCAGACACCCTGATGAGGCTGACAAAAGACATAAGAGACCAGATCACATCACGGAGCTACCAGCTCGAAGAATATAAAAGACAGCGCGGCATCCAGAACGCGGAATTCGGTTCCAGGGACATGGTCTATCTTCTGGCGCTGAGATCGCTGAACCGGTATGTCCCGCTTCTTCTGCATTATACCGAGACGCGGCAGGTACATCCCTGGGCAGTGTACGGGACACTGAGGCAGCTTATAGGCGAACTCTCTTCCTTCTCTGAAAAGGTCAATGTCATGGGAGAATGCAAAGCCGATAATTTGGCCCTTCCCGTTTATGATCACCGCGGCCTGTGGGAATGTTTTTCAACAGCGCAGGGACTTATCTCAAGACTGATTGATGAAATAACCGCCGGACCTGAATATGTGATACGTCTGGTTTTCGACGGGACATACTACGCGGCTGAACTGAAGCCCGCGATCTTTGAAAGCAGGAACAGGTTCTATCTCGTATGCAAAACAGGTGAAGACCCCAAGTCCGCGCTCCAGTCCCTGACCTCTATAGCAAAGTTAAGCGCGCGGGAACATCTTCCGATACTGATCGCCCGCGCCCTTCCCGGTATCGGGCTTGAACATCTTCCGGTCCCGCCGCAGGAATTACCGCGCAGGGCAAACACCATATATATCGCAATTGACCATCACAACGACCAGTGGAATTATGTTACAAAAGGCAACAACCTGGCCCTTTACTGGGACAACGCGCCGGAAGACCTGGAAGTAGAACTGATGGTTGTAGGGAGGCAATAATGCATTTAACCGATTGTTTCATGGAGCTGGTAGCTTATGTGGCGTACTTCAAAAAGACGGTCAGTACAAAGCAGCCGCCCTTTGAGCAGGTCAAGGCGGACATCACCCGCCTGCTCACACAGAGTGAGAGCTGTCTCAATAAGGGGCTCTATCCGCAGGCTGATTTTGATCAGGCCCGCTTTGCAATCTGCGCGTGGGTGGATGAGGTGATGCTCGGTTCCGCCTGGGCACAGAAGGGCCAGTGGCAGAGGGAGCTGCTTCAGCGCATCTATTATAATACCGCTGAGGCAGGCGAGGAATTCTTTGAGCGTCTGAATAACGTGGGGCTTCACCAGCGGGACGTGAGAGAGGTTTATTATCTCTGTCTCGCCCTCGGTTTTATGGGGCGTTACGGCCGCAAAGGCGACGAATTTCTCCTTGAACAGCTTAAGGCCTCAAACCTCAAGCTTCTGGCAGGCAGCTCGGTGGGTATCCCTTCGCTCGAAAGGACCGACCTCTTCCCCGAGGCCCACTCAGCCGCACCCGTGGACATGGGGCCGCAGAAGCAGAAATTCCGTTTCTCTGTTTTTAACATCATTATGCTGGCAGCGCCTATAGTGCTTTTCGGGCTGCTCTTTCTGATATACAGATTTTCCCTGAGCGGAATAGGGGACAATTTCTTAAATACCCTTCAAAGATAAAAACACATAAAGGTAAAAAACATATGAAAGATACATTAATGAAGCTGCTCAAAATATCTCTTATAGCCATAACGGCAATACTGATTCTCCTGCTTGTCTCCGGCATCACGCTCACCATGGACTGGCCGTGGTGGGTCGGGCTCTTTCTGCTGCTGGCCCTGGCCGGCATAGGTATCGGGGCCATCTTTCTCAGAAAGATCTGGCTGCGGAAGAGGGAACAGCAGTTTGTCCAGCAGGTCATAGAGCAGGATGAGGCCCGGCTGAAGGCCGCTTCAGGCAAAGAGAGAGATGAATTAAAAGACCTTCAGGCCCGCTGGAAAGAGGCTGTTGATGCCCTTAGGAGTTCGCACCTCAGGAAATACGGCAACCCGCTGTATGTCCTGCCCTGGTATCTGATCATGGGTGAGAGCGGCTCCGGTAAGACCACCTCTATCAAAAGCGCACGCCTGTCTTCTCCCTTTGTCGAGGTCACGCACACCTCCGGGATCTCAGGCACAAGAAACTGCGACTGGTGGTTCTTTGAACAGGCCATTATCATCGATACCGCGGGAAGATATGCCATCCCTGTAGATGAAGGAAAGGACAAGGAGGAATGGCAGGGCTTTCTGAACCTGCTTGTGAAGTACAGAAAGAAAGAGCCGCTTCACGGCCTCATAGTGACAGTTGCGGCGAATAAACTTCTGGAGGGCACGGTTGAGGCGCTGGAAGAAGACGGCAAGAACATACGCCGCAGGATAGATGAGCTCATGAGGGTACTTGGAATCAAGTTCCCGGTTTATGTGCTTGTCACCAAATGCGACCTCGTACAGGGGATGACCAAATTCTGCGACCACCTGCCTGAAGAGAGCACCGGTCAACCCATGGGCGTCATGAACGCCGACCTGTCAAAGGACGCTGACGCCTTCATTAAGCGCGCAATGAATACCATTGGAGAGCGGCTGAGGGACCTGCGCATCCTTCTTCTGAATAAACCTGATGCCGGTGGTGTAGACCCTGGACTTCTCCTCTTTCCTGAAGAGTTTGAAAATCTTTCACGCGGAATCGAGTCCTTTATGAAGGGGGCCTTTCAGGAAAATCCCTATCAGGAGACACCTGTGCTGCGCGGCCTTTACTTCAGCAGCGGCCGCCAGGAGGGAAGCCCGTATTCCCACTTCCTGAGCAAACTCGGACTGATAGGTGAAAAAGAGGTGCTGCCCGGAACGAGCAGGGGACTGTTCCTGCATGACTTTTTCTCAAAGATCCTGCCCGGGGACAGGGGCCTTTTTGCACCGACCACGAGGGCCGTTGAATGGCAGACACTTACAAGGAACCTCGGCCTTGTCTCATGGGTAATTATAGGCATAGCCATATGCGGGCTGCTGAGTTTTTCATTCGTCAAGAACCTCAGGACATTACGCGGGGCCTCCCACGAATTCGCAAAGCCCCCGGTCATGCAGCGCGATTTCATGGCTAATCTTGTCACCCTGGACCGTTTCAGCAGCGCGATACTCAAAGTCGAGGAGCAGAACCGCGGCTGGTGGATACCGAGGTTTGGATTAAATGAAAGCATAGATGTAGAAAAAGGACTAAAGGAAAAATATTGTGATCAGTACAGGAGCGGTTTCCTGTCACCGCTGGACAGACGGATGAAGGAAACAACGCTCATCAGTCTTTCCGCAAGTACCCCCGACGAAGTAGTGGGGCAGTACATTGTGCATTTTACAAGGCGGATCAATCTCCTCAAGGCCCGCCTTGACGGAGAGGGCCCGGAGGCAATCAGGGCAAGGCCCCAGCCCTCCCACGTTGCACTCCTGTCCACCGTCGGGCAGGACGTCTCCTCTGAAGCAAGACAGACCTTCGGCAAGCTGTATTTCAACTATATTATATGGAGGACCGACATAGGCGAAATCAGCAAAGAGATAGACATATTTCAGTCGTGGCTGAAACAGATGCTCGCGCTCAAGCCCGGCGTGCCGATGTGGCTTGCGGCAAGTGTTAACAGCGAAGGTTCGGTCACGCCGGTCACACTCGGAGATTTCTGGGGAGGCGCTGCTGCTGCCGGAGATGAAGCCGTAATCGCCCCCGCGTTTACCAGTAAAGGGAAAGAGATGGTCGATTCTCTCATCAAGGAAATTGAATCAGCCATTGCCGATCCCCTGATTTTCTCAGGCCGCAAACAGGAGTTCAACAGATGGCACAGAAATAAAAGCTTTGAGTCGTGGGAGGCCTTCTGCATTGGTTTTTCAAAAGGCAAAGAGAGGTTGAGGACAAAAGAAGAATGGCAGAAAAAGGCCGCGCAGATGTCCACTGACGACGGGCCTTATTTCGCTCTTATAAATAAAATTGCCTCAGACCTCAAACCGTTGACTGAAGAAGGCGGCGGCCCTAACTGGCTGTCACAGGTTTATGAGCTTCAATCATCCCGGAGAATAGGCACCGCAGGGAAAGGCGCAATTGCAAAGGCGGCTGAAAAAGGGAAAGGGGTCATCGACACATTCGGGAAAAAGCTGGGCCGGGACTCTGAAGAAAGAGAAACTGCCGGAGCCGGATTGTCGGCAATCAGCGCGGCCAGCAAGTATCAGGACGCGCTTAACGCTATCACTCCGGTGACTGCTTCAAGGAACCAGGCATCTCAGATGGCAGCCAAGGTATTTACAGAAGACCCAGCAGCCGGCGAGTCGCCTTTTTACAAGGCCTACCGGGCTGCTGACAATCTGAAATATGCCGTTGCCGAGGGGGCGCCGTCAGACACGGTCAAGAATATGATATCAGGGCCCTTTGATTTTTTATGGGAATATACCCTTATGGAAACAGCCTGCGACCTTCAGGCGCAATGGGATGAAAAGGTGATGGCGGAAGTCCAGGGCGCTTCCGGTCAGCAGGGGATAGAGATGCTTCTCGGACAGGAGGGACTGGCCTGGAAATTTGTCAAGGAGACAGCGGCCCCTTTTATAAAATTCAGGCAGACTTCAGGCTATTATCCGGTCGAACTTTTCAGCAGGTCTGTCCCCTTTAAACCATCCTTCTTCAGCTTCCTTAAGCGGGGAGCAAGCGCCCATGCCGACGCGGTCACAAAGCAGAGCTACAACATAACCATAAAAGGCCTGCCCACAGATGCCAATCAGGACGCGAGGATAAAGCCCCACGCTACACATCTCGAATTACAATGCGCCGAAGGCACAGTGAGTTTAAACAACTATCATTTCCCTGTAAGCAAGACTTTTATCTGGAACCCTCAAACATGCAATGACGTAATCTTTAAAATAGACGTGGGCAATCTTGTGCTTACCAAAATATACAGAGGGCCGCAGGGATTTTCCGACTTTCTGGCGGAGTTTCAGTCAGGGTCCAGGACTTTCAACCCCGGTGAATTCCCCCAGCAGAGCGGAGAACTGCAGAAGCTGGGCATTAAATACATCAAGGTCAATTACGGTTTCAGAGGGATACAGGATGTAGTCGGTAAATCAATGTCCCGTCCGGGAGAGATCGTAAGGAGCATTACAGGGTGCTGGGGAACATAAAATCCGTACAGAACTGGAACTGGTCCGCGTACGGCAAGCATCCTGCGGCAAAAGACTATTTCAGCATCGGGCAGGAGTCCCCTATCGGAAAAAGCTTTGCGAACTGGGTCGATTCAGGGTACAGGGGACAGGGTGCGATAAAGAGACCCGGCGCTGACCCGGTGGCCTGGCGTTTCTGGGCCAGGGGGGCAGGGAAAGAAAACATAGTATGCGGCATAGTCAAGGACAGCTGCGACAGCGTCGGCCGTCATTATCCCCTGCTTATCATCGGGACCGGCAGCCTGAGAGACTGGGAAAAGAGGTGGGACCTCCTTCCTCTTGCCTGTGATAAATCATGGGGACATATTGAATATGTCTCGGCCCGGATGTTACATGATATTAAAGCCCTCGCTATTGAAATCCGGAACGTTAGACAGCCATCTTCTGAATGGGCGGAGTTTGAGTCAACCAGAAAAGCCCTTATGGAATCGCTGACCGTCACAGGAAGGGAACATGCCCCTTATGACCTGGACTCCCTGAAGAAAAGGGCAATCGGCCTCTCAGATAAACCGGAAGGCTTTATCAGTCTGGACCATAAATCATTTCATGACCAGTTCGCGCTCATAAGCTGCTGGCATATGCTTCTTAAGACCCACAGCAAAAGCGTCCCGAATGCGGTTTTTATCGGCGGGACGTTCGGGCAGTCCTTCATGGCCTTCTTTAACCGCTCCCTTCAGACAGCGGACTTTATGCATCTGTGGTCCCTGACCAGTGCCGGGGTCAGAGAGGACGGGTCTCTTGTCTCAGGTTAAAGTGAGAAGTGAGTGTGTATTGACGTAGGCAATTTATTCTGTTAAGATTCCATTTCTAAGGGATAATTACTGTTGCGACTTTTTAACCTGTAAACTTTTTTCATTTTTTAATGGAAGCTAAAGAACTCATCAGGGCGGGAAGGTTATCAGAAGCGCGTACTCAGTCAATTGAAGAGGTCAAGGCCTCTCCTGCTGATGCAGGCAAACGGACGCTCCTGTTTCAGGTCCACTGTCTTTGCGGGGAATGGGACAAGGCGGAACGCGACCTCGATATTATTGCCGCCATGGACGTGAACAGGGAGACCGGGGCGCAGGTATACAAAAATCTGGTCAGTGCGGAAAAGGAGCGGCTGGAAGTCTTCAGAAAGGGCCGCCGTCCATCTTTCCTGCCGGGTACCCCGGCGTATATTGAAACCTATTATGCCGCCCGTGAAAAACTCGCCGGAAAAAAGATAGAAGAGGCCGCCGCGCTTTTCAGCGAGGTTGACTCACAGACGCCGGTCTTATCCGGGACTGTAAACGGAAAAAGTTTCATCGGCATTAAAGACACTGACGTATATGTTTCCCGCTTTATTGAGGCAATCGCGCATGAGAGCTATGTCTGGGTGCCCTTTGAAGCTGTCAGGGAGCTTTCAGTAACTCCTCCGAAGACCCTTTTCGATCTCATATGGTCCTCTGCCGTTATTACTACGTGGAAAGGGCTGACGCTGAACTGTTTTCTCCCTGTGCTCTATGCTGAATCCTTCCTCAATGAAGATGACCATATAAAACTCGGAAGGATCACCGACTGGGAAAATCTCGGCGGCCCCTTTGAAAGGGGCATGGGCCAGCATGTTTACCAGATCGGTGAAGATGAAGTCGCCATCCTTGAGATACGTGAAATGATATTCAATCCCCCTGCGTCTGAGGTGAAAAATGAAAAGAGAGATTAATGTAGAGGCCATACTGGCGCCGATTCCCGGTGATAATCCTGCGGGCGAAGACCTCCGTTATACCCCTGTCTATGACAATATCAAAGAAGCCAGGAGGGAAGACGACATCCATGATCCGTCAATCCCCGAACGCGACCTCAAAAGGGCCGAGTGGGACAAGGCGATCAAGTTGTGCGTTGACGCCCTTGTAAATAAGACCAAAGACATTCAGATAGCTGCATGGCTTACCGAGGCGCTGATCAGGACCGGGGGGTTTGAAGGGCTTTCCACGGGACTCAAAATAATCAACGCCTTTTTGACCGGATACTGGGAACAGGTGTACCCGGCGATAGAAGACGGAGACCTTGATTTCAGGTCAGGCCCCATTGAATTCATGAATGATAAACTGTCCCTCAGCATTAAGCTGGTCCCGGTCACTGACACAAAAGAAACACCGGGATATTCCTGGCATAAATGGCAGGAGTCGCAGCAGGTAGGCTATGAAACAGGCACCCGTAACCAGTACGGCGATGTTGACGAAGGCAAGAAGCAGCGCAGGGATGAACTGATAGCTGAAGGGAAATTGACGGCTGAGGATTTTGACATAGCCGCTCAGCGGACATCAAAGGCGCATTATAAGTCTCTTGTTGAAAGCCTGACAGCATGCCATGATGAATTTCAGGCCTTTGACAAGACCCTGGATGAAAAGTTCGGTCCCAACGCGCCCAGGGTAGCTGAATTGAGGGACGCTATTGAGGCCTGTAAGCAGCTCGCTTTGAGGCTTCTTGAAAAGAAAAAAGAGAGCGAACCTGACCCGGCGCCACTGCCTCAGGCAGAGGAGACCGAGGTCCCTCAGCATGAAGAAACAGAAAGGGGGGAGGAAGAAATGCAGCCATTGACCCAGACAGCAGCCGTACCGTTGCCGGCAATCCGTATTTCAGATTCCGGGTCCATTGAAAAGGCCATGTGGGAAGACTCGCTTAAGAAGCTTAAGGACGGGGGCATCAAAAAGGCGCTGGACCAGCTTTATGCGGCCTCCTGCAGTATGCCCTCGGTGAGGGAACAAAACCGCTACAAGCTCCTTATGACCAAACTATGTCTTAAGGCTGAACGGCCGGACCTTGCAAAACCGATAGTGGAACAGTTGTACGCACTTATTGAAGAGCTGCATCTGGACCGCTGGGAGTCTCCCATGTGGATCGCAGAGGTGATTGAGGCGCTCTATCAGTGCCTGACAGCCGGGACCCCGTCTGATGACGACATGGCAAAGGCCCGGGAGCTCTTCAGAAAGATATGCACCATGGATGTCACAAAGGCGATGATGTACAGGATTTAATAAACAATAACCACCCTGCTCCATCAGCAGGGACTAATAAGGAGGAAAGATTATGGCCGAAAGTTTACAGCATAAGCTCGACAGGGTGAGGTCTCCGAGGGTCCATATTACCTATGACGTGGAGATCGGCGATGCAATTGAAATGAAGGAGATCCCTTTTGTCGTCGGGATACTGGCAGACCTGTCCGGCAAACCGGATGAACCGCTTCCGAAACTGAAAGACCGGAAATTTATTGAGATCGACCGTGATAATTTCAACAAGGTGCTGGAAGGCATGAAACCAAGGCTGGCCTTCAAGGCCGACAACAAGCTGACAGATGACAACTCAAAGATAGCCGTAGAGCTCCGGTTCAAGTCGCTTGACGATTTTCATCCGGAAAGTGTCGCAGGTCAGATACCGCCGGTGAAGAAACTGGTGGAAGCGAGGCAGAAGCTTTCCGAACTCCTGAACAAACTCGACGGCAACGACAAGCTGGATGAACTCCTCCAGAACGTTATTGCAAGCACGGACAACCTGAAGAAACTCGGTGAAGAAGCGGGTGTCAAAAAAGAAGAAGAGAAATAACAGGGAAAATACGGACATATAATTTTTCAAGGAGGTAAACGATGGCTGAAAAAGAAGGACAAGCCGCTCCGGAGTCAGCTCAGGCGGAAGTCAAGGAAGAAAAGGGTCTGTTAGACCAGATCATTGATGAAGGCCGCATGGCCCGTGAAGAAAGCCAGAAACAATGGGCCAGGGACGTCATCGGTGAGTTCGTCAGTGAAATCATGACCGGGGTCATCACTGTCTCAAAAGACACCGAGGCCATGATTAATAAAAGGATCGCCCAGATCGACAAACTTATATCAAAGCAGCTCAATGAGGTCATGCATAATGAAGAGTTCCAGAAACTCGAGGCCTCCTGGAAGGGACTGCACTATCTCGTGTCGCAGAGTGAGACGGGAGAGAAACTCAAACTCAGGGTAATGAATGTATCCAAGAAAGACCTCCTCAAGGACATGGAGAAGGCCAGCGAGTTCGACCAGTCCACCCTCTTCAAGAAGATTTATGAAGAAGAGTTCGGCATGTTCGGCGGCTCCGCGTATGGAGCGCTCATCGGTGATTATGAGTTCACCAACCATCCGCAGGACATGTCCCTGCTTGAGAAGGTGTCACAGGTGGCTGCTGCGGCCCATGCCCCGTTTATATCAGCCGCAGGCTCACAGATATTCAACCTGGACAGTTATACCGATCTCGGGGTCCCGCGCGACATGGCCAAGATTTTTCAGAGTGTTGAATACGCCAAGTGGAAATCTTTCCGCGAGTCTGAAGACTCAAGATATGTGGCCCTTGCCCTGCCCCATATCCTGATGCGCCTTCCCTATGGAAAGGCCAATGTGCCTGTCGAGGCCTTTAATTTCGAAGAAGACGTTGAGGGCACGGTGCATAATAAATACCTGTGGGGAAATGCCGCTTACGCATTGGGCGTCCGCCTCACTGACGCCTTTGCCAAGTACCACTGGTGCGCGGCCATAAGAGGAGTGGAAGGCGGCGGCCTTGTTTCAGGCCTGCCTGTTCATACGTTCAAGACGGACGAGGGAGACGTTGCCCTGAAGTGCCCGACTGAAATAGCCATTACAGACAGGAGGGAAAAGGAACTCGCTGACCTCGGATTTGTCCCGCTCGTGCACTGCAAGGGGACCGATTACGCGGCCTTTTTCAGCACGCAGACGGCCAATAAGCCTAAACTTTACGATACGCCTTCGGCCAGCGCCAATGCCAAGCTGTCTTCACAGTTGCAGTACATCCTGGCTGTTTCCAGGTTTGCTCACTATCTGAAGTCCATGATGAGAGACAAGATCGGGAGTTTCATGAGCCGGAAAAACGCGGAAGATTTTCTTAACCGCTGGATCGCCAACTATGTGCTCCTTGACGATAACGCGGGACAGGAATTAAAGGCTAAATACCCTCTGCGGGAAGCCAGGGTCGATGTCACTGAAGTCCCCGGGAAGCCCGGCGTATACAGAGCAGTGGCATTTCTCAAGCCGCACTATCAGCTTGATGAACTGACCATCTCACTAAGGCTGGTTTCAGAACTGCCTCCCCCGGCCAAGGGATAATTTAAATAGATTAAGGACGGACATAGAGTTACATTAATAAAAATGGATAAAAGATTTTTCTTGATAGCCCGCAAACAATTAACTGGAAAGGGAGGTAACAAATAATGCCAGCTGATAATTTTTTAAAAATTGACGGCATAACCGGAGAAAGCACAGATGACAAACATAAGGACTGGATCGAGGTGCTCTCATTTAGCAGCGGTGTATCGCAGATGGCGTCAGGGTCTGCCAGCACATCAGGCGGAGGCTCAGCCCAAAGGGCGGATTTCCAGGATTTCACAATTGCAAAGACACTGGATTCCGCATCCCCTAATCTGGCCCTGGCATGTGCTGAGGGAAAGCATATAAAGGAAGTCACTCTTGAATTGTGCCGTGCCGGCGGAGATAAACTTAAGTACATGGAATACAAGATGACTAACTGCATTATCAGCTCCGTGTCTGTCGGCGGAGGCGGGGGCGGCATTCCAACAGAATCCGTTTCATTTAATTTCGGTAAAATCGAATGGAATTACGTCAAGCAAAAACGTGCCGGCGGAGCCGGAGGCGGTAATGTGGCAAGCGGCTGGGACCTGGAAGCAAATAAAAAGGTATAATGCCCCGGCTGGATAAGCAGGACCAGCAGAACATTCAGACATCCGTACTGGACAGGCTCATTGATAACGAACCCGAGGTATCACATGAGCCTGTCCAGAATCGTGTATACAGCGTGGCGCAGATCAAGGCCTCAGTGGTAAGGGACCTGGAAAACCTGTTAAACACCCGACGGAACATACTACCCCTTCCAGATGAGTACAGAGAGCTTAACAGTTCCCTGTTTGTCTACGGCCTTCGTGACTTCACGTCCAAGGACCCGAGGAGTCCGTCCGTAAAACAGCAGCTGCGCATTGACGTTGAAAAAACCATTGCGCGCTTTGAGCCCCGGCTGAAAAACGTGACAGTGCATACCGAGGCCACTGACAAGACCGAGCGGAACATCCGGTTCAGGATAACCGGCCTGCTCTTTGCGGACCCGGTCACCGAACCGGTCACGTTTGATACGTATTTTGATATCAATAGAGGGGAGTATGTGATATCTAAATAGGATACTATGGACGACAAACTCTTAAACTACTACGAACAGGAACTCACCTTTATCCGTGAGATGGGGGCTGAATTCGCAAAGAAGTACCCCAAGATCGCGGGCAGGCTGCTCCTTGAACCGGACAAGTGTGAAGACCCCTTTACCGAGCGCCTTATCGAGGCCTTTGCCTTGATAAGCGGGCGCATTCATAAAAAGATTGATGATGATTTTCCTGAAATATCCGAGTCCCTGCTCAATGTCATCTACCCTCACTATAACAGCCCGATACCCTCGATGTCGGTCGTCAGGTTTGACCCGATAAAGCAGAACATTTCCCCTTCCGGATACACCATAGAAAAAAATACCATGCTCTATTCAAAGCCGGTGGGCGGGACGCCGTGCCAGTTTACCACCTGTTATCCTGTTACACTCTGGCCGGTTGAGGTAACATCAGCCGGGCTTCAGGACCCGAAGAAACCTGTAAAGGACGCCAGGCAGGCCCTCGTGCTGCAGCTAAAGACATTTAACAACCTGGGCTTTTCACAACCCGGCTGGGACAGTCTCCGTTTCTTCCTCAACGGTCCATACCAGCATGTGTTTCATCTTTATGAGCTTTTATTCAATAGCGTCTGTCATATTGAATGTGAGTTCAAAAACAGTAAGGGCCAAAGGGAGGCGCTGCCCCTGTCACCCTCGGACATAAAGCCTGTCGGTTTTGGTCCTGACGAAGGCATGCTGCCCTACTCTGAACGGTCTTTCCCCGGATACCTCCTGCTCTTTGAATATTTCTGTTTCCCTGAAAAATTTCTCTTCTTTGATTTCAGCGGCCTTGATAAAATCAGAAAGTCAGCCGCAGGGGACACACTTGATATATGGATTTACCTGAACAAAATCCCGAAATCAAACCTTGTGGTCAATGAAGATACCTTTTGCATAAACGCTGCACCCGTGGTCAATTTATTCAAACGGATTGCCGAGCCGGTGCGTGTTGAACACCTGCGGACCAACTATCAGGTAATACCTGACCTCAGGAGGCGGCACGCGACGGAAATATACAGCATAGACAAAGTCTCAGCTTCTTCCTCTACTGCTCCGGGCCGTGAGGTCGAGTTTAAACCCCTGTATTCCCTGAGGCACCACGTTGATGAGGAATACAGCCGCGGACGCAACGCCTTCTGGCATATCCAGCGCGTCCCCTCAGGCCGGAAAGGGGATGACGGGACAGAGATTTACCTCTCGTTCGCGGACCTGGACTTCCGGGCAGTGGACCCTGAGGCGGAGATACTGACTGTTCACATCACCTGCTCCAACCGGGACCTTCCCTCGCGTCTCCCCTTTGGAAATCAGGGGGGCGACTTTGATATGGAGATCGCGGCCCCGGTTGCCGCCGTAACCTGTCTCATGAAACCAACGCGCACACGCAGGCCTTCCCTTGGCGGGGCGCTGCAGTGGCGGCTCATATCGCATCTGTCTCTCAATTATTTATCAATTGTACAGGGCGGGGAAGAGGCGCTCCGGGAGATACTCCGGCTTTATGATTTTGATAATTCGCCCTCCACCAGGCAGCAGATAAACGGCATCGTCTCTCTGAAATCGGAACACGCCACAAGAAGGATCGGCCCCTCTTTCTGCCGGGGAGTGCGCGTGACTATTGAATTCGATGAAGACAAATATGTGGGTGCGGGACATTACCTGTTTGCTTGCGTGCTGGAAAGATTTTTAGGCCAGTATGTATCAGTAAACTCCTTTTCACAACTGGCCGCAAAAACAGTGCAGCAGAAAGAGGTGCTTAAAGAGTGGCCACCGAGAAGCGGCAGACAGATACTGCTTTAAAAGACCGCCTGTTTGAAGAATTCTACAGGTTCTCATTTTTTAAGGCCGTTGACCTGCTGGAACATCTTTCACCTGACAAGAAACCACTGGGCAATACCCTTGTCCCCGGAGAGGAGGCTGTGCGTTTCTCCTCAAAACCAGGGCTGACTTTTCCTGCCAGCGATATCTCAAAGATTGAACAGCCGGACGCTGGGAAACCGGCCAATATGGAAGTCACGTTTATGGGTCTTATCGGCCCGTCAGGGGTCCTGCCCCATTGTTACAATGAGCAGGTGATTGAAAGGCTGCTCCGGAAAGACCGCGGGCTGATGGCCTTTTATGATATGTTCCACCACCGCCTTATTTCGCTTTTCTATCTGGCATGGAAGAAATACCGGCTTACTGAAAATTATCTTCCGGACGCGGAAGACAAGATATCATCATTTATTCTCTGTCTCACAGGCATGGGCACACCGGGGCTTCTCCGGTCAACCGGCCTGCGTGACAAGTCGCTTTTATATTTCTTCAGCGGTCTGCTGTCCAAGGCAGCCCCGTCAGCCTGTTTGATAGAGGCAGTGCTTGGCTATATCTCCGGGACCACTGTGAAGGTAGAGCAATTTATCAGTCGCCTGCTCCCCATAGGCCCCGAAGACCGGACCCGGATAGGCATGGCAAACAGCAGTCTCGGCATCGATGCCGTGTGCGGGAGCCATACCCCGGATGTTCAGTCAAAGTTCCGGCTGGTCCTCGGGCCGGTGAAATATGACAATTTCCTCCGTCTGCTGCCTCACGGGGAAATGCTCCGTCCCATATTTTCCCTGGGGAAAAACATCGCAGGGATAGAGTATGAATTTGATGTCCGGATAGTCCTTGACCGCGGGGAAGTCCCTGCCTGCACCCTTGGGGCCGGACATCCGATGCTGGGCGAGACAACCTGGGTCCATAGTCCGGGGTTTGCTTATCATTCTGATCCGTATGCAATATTTCAGGAGGCGGATGCGTAAAAACAACAGAGGAAATTATAAATGGGCCACTAAGACACAAAGGCACTAAGTAATAAAAATGTTCTTTCTTAGTGTCTTTGTGTCTTAGTGGCTAAAAAGATTATAAAAAAAAGGAGACACACATGCCTAAATCAAACATCAAATCCCTCATAGGAAAGCTCAATGAGACCTGCCGCAAGGCGCTTGAATCAGCTGCAGGTCTGTGCCTTTCTCAGACGCACTATGAGGTGGACATCGAACACTTCCTGATTAAACTCCTAGAGATGCCCGATACGGACATTCAGAAGGTACTCAGGCATTTTGAGATCAATGATTCCCGTCTGGTCAATGACCTCACCCGGACAATGGAAGGGTTCAAGACCGGAAATGCCAGGACCCCTGCCCTTTCACCGCGCATTCCGAAAATGGTGGAGGACGCGTGGCTTGCGGCATCGATTGAATATCAGATGACGCTCATCCGCTCAGGCCATATTATTCTATCCCTTTTAAGCAATGATGAAATGGCGCGCATGCTGATTTCAAGCTCAGCGGAATTCAAAAAGATTTCCGTTGAGACCCTGACTCAGAGTCTGAACGATATTATCGCTGGTTCCCGCGAGGACGCAGAGACCATGCCCGCAGGCGCGGCCTCTGGTAAAGCGCCCGGTATGCCTCCCAAAGGCACCAAGGCGCTGGACCAGTTTACGATCAATCTTACAGACAGGGCAAAAAAGGGTGAGATAGACCCTGTACTCGGACGTGACTTTGAGATAAGACAGATGGTGGACATCCTTATCCGCCGCAGACAAAACAATCCGATATTAACAGGTGAGGCCGGCGTCGGGAAGACCGCTGTTGTGGAAGGCTTTGCATTGAGGATAGCTGAAGGAGATGTTCCCCCTCCGCTGAGAAACGTGGAGATCCGGACACTGGACCTGGGGCTCCTTCAGGCAGGGGCCGGGATAAAGGGGGAATTTGAAAACCGCCTCAAATCAGTCATCGACGAGGTCAAGGCATCCCCTGTGCCGATCATTTTATTTATCGATGAGGCACACACACTCATCGGAGCGGGAGGCGCGGCAGGTTCGGGCGATGCGGCCAATCTTCTGAAACCAGCTCTGGCACGAGGAGAACTGCGTACAATTGCTGCTACGACATGGTCTGAATATAAAAAATATTTTGAAAAAGATGCTGCCCTGGCCCGCAGGTTCCAGCTGGTCCAGGTTGAAGAGCCTGATGAAGAAAAGGCAATGGTCATGATGCGGGCCATAGCGCCTTTCCTTGAAAAACATCACAAGGTCATGATCACCGATGAGGCCCTGCTCGATGCAGTGCGTCTATCACATCGTTATCTTACAGCAAGACAGCTTCCTGATAAAGCGGTAAGTGTCCTGGATACATCGTGCGCGAGAGTCGCTATCGGCCTGACTACAATCCCTTCTGAAGTCGAGCAGGCAACAAGGCGTATCGGCCAGATAGAAAGGGAAATGAAAAGACTGGAAAGTGAATCACTGATCGGCTTTGACCACAAGGAACGCCTGAAGAAGCTTGAAAAGGAGAAGGCGGAAACACAGGCAGAGTTCGACAAGCTTACGAAAAAGTGGGAAAAGGAAATGGAGATAGCAAACCAGATAAAAGATGTCCGGCAGAACATACAGGACGTTCATGAAAAAGACCCTGCTGATAAGGAACTCGCGAAGCTGAAGAAAAAACTTCAGGCCCTTGAAAAGGACTTTGCCAAGGCGCAGGGGGATTCGCCGCTGGTCCAGATTGCAGTGGACGGGAACATTGTCTCAGAGGTCATCTCCGGATGGACCGGAATTCCCACGGGACGGATGCTCACTGATGAAATCTCCACGGTCCTCAATATGGGGAACCTGCTCGGCGCTAGGATCATAGGACAGGACCACGCGCTGGCAGCAGTTGCGCAGATGATACAGACCGCCCACGCCGGCATTGAAGACCCGTCAAAACCAACCGCTGTTTTTATGTTCGTTGGACCGAGCGGGGTCGGCAAGACCGAGACAGCGCTCGCTATATCCGAACTTCTGTACGGCGGTGAAGATAATGTCATTACCATAAACATGTCCGAATACCAGGAGGCCCATACGGTTTCAGGGCTGAAGGGTTCTCCTCCGGGCTACGTGGGATATGGAGAAGGCGGGGTGCTGACCGAGGCTGTTCGTAAACGTCCATACAGTGTTGTGCTCCTCGATGAGGTGGAGAAGGCGCACCCGGATGTCATGGAGCTCTTCTATCAGGTCTTTGACAAAGGCACTCTTCAGGACGGTGAGGGCAGGAGGATCGATTTCAAGAACACAGTGATTATTCTTACCTCCAATCTCGGGACCGACCTCATCATGAAGTCCTGCGCCGATGAAGAGACCATGCCGAACTGGCAGGGACTTTCTGAAATGGTGAGACCTGAATTGCTCAAGCACTTCAAGCCCGCCTTCCTCGGACGTTTGAAGGTCGTGCCCTATTTCCCGATCACTGACAAGAACATGAAGCTCATCGTTAAGCTGAAGCTCAACCGCGTTGCAAAACGCCTGATGGAAAACAGGAACGTGGTCTTCAAATTCGGCGATGAACTGGTTGATAACATCGCAAGCCGCTGCAAGGAAGTCGAGAGCGGCGCAAGGAACGTGGACCACATTCTGACCAACACCCTGCTGCCTGAGATGTCAAAGGAGCTGCTATCGAGGATGGCGGCGGGAGAACAGTTGAAGGAAGTCAAGGTGTCTGTAAGCGGTGAGGGGTTCGGGTTTGAGATTAAATAAATGTTTTTATTATTCATTTATATTAAATAATCCCTATGTCAGATCTTTTAGTAAAACTATACGAACTTCCTGACGTAAGACTGCACGTTGATAAACTCCGGGCAGAAGGCATCAATGTACGGAGGGCCATGGCATACGAAAAACATCAGGTCGTTGCGTGGGTTGATGACAGTTTTGGAAAGGCCTGGGCGGGCGAGTGTGATGTCGCGTTCAGCAGAAATCCTGTGTCCTGTATTATCGCAACTGAAAACAGAATTGTTATCGGTTTTGCCTGCTATGACTGTGCTGCCATGAACTTCTTCGGCCCCATTGGGGTTGCAGAGCAAGTCCGTAACAGGGGGATCGGAAAAGCGCTTCTCTTGTCCGCTCTTGGCGCAATGTCGCAAAGCGGTTATGCTTACGCTATCATCGGCGGAGTCGAGTCCGCTGAATTTTACTTAACATCTGCAGGTGCCATAGAAATACCCGGTTCCACACCGGGGATATACAGAGACAGGATCAGATAAAGGGGGGAGGTCAGCCATGCAGGAGCCAATATCATTCGGAGAGCTTGATGTTGAAATAGTCGCGGAGATGGAGGAGGCGCGGGGTAATCCCGATCCTGAAACACCGTTCCGGATCGCCATAATGGGAGATTTCAGCGGGCGGTCCAATCGCGGCATCATAGATCCGGACATGGCCGCCCGCAGAACTTTCATGGTCGACCGGGACAATATCGATGAAGTCCTGAACAAGCTCAAGGTCGAAATAGAGCTGCCGATCATGGGAAAAGAGGCCCCGCCCGTCAGGATCAAATTTTCCTCAATGGAGGACTTTCACCCTGACAGCCTCTTTAACAGGCTTGATATATTTGAGGCCCTGAGAGATACCCGGCAGGGGATAAAAGACCCTTCAACATTCGCGTCATTTGTAAAGGGATTCCAGCCGCCTGCCGGCGACCCTCCGAAGGTAGACATAAACAAATCGGATAAAAAAATATCCGAACAGTCATCCGGCAGCTTCCTTGACCAGGTCCTGGAAGAAACAGAAACCACCTCCTCAAAATCAGGAGGGGCAAGGGGCGCATCCGAATGGGACAACTTTCTGCGCCGGATCGTGCAGCCCCATATTGTCCCCGACATTGAGCCGCAGCAGGCAAAGATAATTGCGTCTATAGATGAGGCGACTGCTGAATTCATGCGAATGGTCCTGCACGACCCTGATTTTCAGGCGCTTGAAGCGGCATGGCGGGCGGTCCACTTTCTGGTATCCAGGTTGGAGACCGATGAGAACCTGAAGCTGTACCTGATCGATATATCAAAAGACGAACTCGCGGCCGACCTCGCTGAAGCCGTTGAACTGAGTTCAACCGGGTTATATAAACTTCTCGTGGAACAGACGGTCAGGACATTCGGTGGAGAGCCCTGGGCGCTTCTGACAGGTAATTATTATTTTGACAATGGACATAAAGATGTAAACATCCTCGGCCGTCTCACTAAGATAGCCTGGGCCTCGGGCGCTCCGTTTATTGCAGGCGCAAGTGAGAAAATACTGGGATGCGACTCTCTGCATGAAACGCCGAATCCCGAAGGATGGCAGAAACCGCAAAAAAATGAATCATGGGAGACTCTCAGAAAACTCCCTGAGGCCGAGTATCTCGGACTCGCCCTTCCCAGGTTTCTGCTCCGTCTTCCTTATGGTGCGGATACTGACCCGGTTGACAGCTTTGAATTTGACGAAATGCCCTTTGCCTCGATCCACAATCTTTACCTCTGGGGCAACGCCTCATTTGCCTGCGCGTATTTAATTGCCGAGGCCTTCATCCGTAATGAATGGAACCTCAAGCCGGGCTCCGTGCTGGACATTGAAAACCTGCCGCTGCATTTATACAAAGAGGACGGCGGGCCCAGGACCAAACCCTGCGCAGAAGTCGTATTCACCGAAGATGCGGCTGAGATAATTCTTGAAAGAGGCGTCATGCCCCTGCTGTCATTTAAAAACCAGGACAGGGTACGTCTGGCCCGCTTTCAGTCCCTGGCAGACCCTCCGGCGAATCTGGCGGGACGGTGGGGGTAAAAAAGAGTCAGGAGTTAGGAGGCAGGAGAAATCCGCGTTCAACAAGGTGCCTTACAATGCTGCAAAAAGAGGCCCTGATCTTTTCCGCGTCTGTTTGAAGGGCCTGCGCCATATCATTCATTAAGTCGCCAAGTTTTCTCTGGCCGTTACATTTAATGAGCATATTCGCGACAAAGTGATCAATATTCCCTGAATAAGTAAGGCCCGTTGCCAGACGAAGCCGGACAGACTCATCCAGCCATCCTTCTGATGATGGTTTGGACTGGCGTTCCAGACGGGCCTCAGGTGAGATGCGGAACTGTGAATTTAGAAGCATCGAATCATCCGTAATGGTTTCCAGAAAATCACGCAGCTCAAAACCGCGGACAATATCATCTCCGCACGGCCCCTGCATCTTCTCAGGCGCATCGTCTGCCCTGAACCAGTTCAAACGACCGCCTGAACGGCGCAGGGTAATCAGACCGGCCCCCATTGAGGCAATGCCCTGTGTTTCATAATAGTCCATCCACTTTTGAAACTGCTGCGGGAACTGACCGGTTTCGGCTTTCTCCGTGTGCCGTATCCACGTCAGCGCATATGTCTCAGCATCAAGCGTTTCGGAGCGCAGCACCCAAGCGTCACAGCCGGTCCCTTCAAACCATTTATGCAGCCTGTCCTTCCAGTCCTGACCGCGAAGCTCCGCCCAGTTGCACAGTATCTGACAGTACCCGCCCTCATTCAGAAACTCAGGGACCTCGCTGATTATTTTCTGTGTGATACGGTCCCCTTCCATTCCGCCGTCACGATAGATGTACTGAGTTTCAGGCGAGATGACAAAGGGCGGATTGGAAACAACGAGATCGAATTTTTCACCTTTGACCGGCCCGAACAAATCTCCTTCGAGACACTGAACATGAGATAAATTGTTGAGCCTTGCATTGAATTCCGCGAACCGCACCGCCCGCGGGTTAAGGTCTGTCGCTATGACACTGCCGCTGTGCCCTGCGGCAAGAAAGGCATGGATGCCGCAGCCTGCGCCAAGGTCCAGCGTGCGCCGGGATTGTTTCCGTATTGTCAGGTTGGCAAGCGTAAGTGTGCTGCTGCCGATGCCCATCACATAATTTTTCCTTGAGCCGCTCTGAAGCATGCATGGCAGATCAAACGCTATATGGAAATTTTTATAAGGCATTAATTTAACAGCCGCAGTAACGGAAGCGCCGTCCATTTGCACTATGCCTGCTTCAACCAGTGATTCAAGCTTCATCGGAAGAACAGCGAGTTTGACAGCATCCATATTACAGGGCGCTTCAATGAGAAACAGACGTATCAGGGTATTAAGAGGTGAGTTGTCCTTTGTCCGGCGAAGGAGCAGCGGCACATCCGTCCCCTTCATTGACGGGAAATCCTTTACACCGATCACATCGAGGACGCCCTTGTCGGAATAGCCGGCTTTTTCAAATACATCCCGGAGACGAGTGAAGTCACCGGGATCTTTAAAGGTCAATTCTGACGTCTTTAACATTTTCATCAGATATAAACTCTAAACCACCGTGGAATTTATTTCAACGTGAATATTTTCCGCCTTGCAATTTTAGTGTAATCTGATAAAATACATTCTGTCACGGACAGATTGAATTATTAATCAGTGTGACATGCAGCGGTTTCTAATTCACTCAAAGATATTTCACAGGCAATCAATAAAGGAGGACAAGATGCCCTTTACCCAGGAAAACAGATCTATCATCATAGATACGCCTTTAGGCAGAGACGTTCTCGTGTTAACGGGAATTGCAGGTTCCGAGGGGATATCCGTTCCTTTCATGTTTACGTTAGACATCCTGTCTGAAAACCACAATATATCCTTTCAGAATATTATCGCCAAAAACGTTACGGTTTCTGTTGCGCTTGCAAGCGGTGAGAAGCGTTTTATTAATGGATTGGTCTCGCGCTTTTCCCAGGGAAGGGGCGGGGGCGAGGCAGGCGGCGACCCGCGGTTTTCTTATTACAGGGCTGAAATCGTCCCCTGGTTCTGGCTGCTGAAGAGGACTTCTGATTCAAGGATATTCCAGGGACTCTCCGTTCCCGACATAATAGAGAAGATTTTCACTGAGAAAAGTTTTACGGATTACAAGATCAAACTCCAGGGCACATACGCTAAAAGGAATTATTGTATACAGTACCGTGAAACGGATTTCAATTTTGTTTGCAGGCTCATGGAGGAAGAAGGGATATATTACTTCTTTGAACACGAAGAAAAAATGCATACCCTGGTCATTTCCGATGTCCCCCATGAACACAAGCCCTGTCCGAACCAGGCAAATGTCCAGTACCAGATAAGCGAGGGCGGCCAGCTCGAAGAAGATACTGTCTCAAGCCTTGAATTCATCCAGGAAATCAGGGCGGGAAAGTATACGCTTAATGACTTCAATTTTGAGACCCCCAATACCAGCCTGCTGGTCGAGGTCCCCAGTAAATATAAATTGGGGAGCGGGGAACGGGAATTATATGATTTCCCCGGCGGATATGACAAGAGGGCCGGGGGAGATCAATTCGCCAAGGTGCGTATGCAGGAGGAGGAGACCGCGATAACTACCATAAACGGAGGGAGTAATTGCAGGGCTTTCACAAGCGGATACCGTTTTCAGCTCAAGGGATTTTACCGTGATGATATGAACAATAAAGAATACGTTTTGACTTCCGTTTACCACGAGGCAAGCCAGGAATATGTCCCAGGGGAAGAAGCAGCGGAGCTGTCCTATGCCAATAATTTTTCATGCATACCCTTTGACGTTCCTTTCCGTCCCGGCAGGATTACCCCGAGACCAGTTGTAGAAGGGGTGCAGACGGCCATAGTAGTAGGACCGGGAGGAGAAGAGATTTATACAGATGAACACGGACGTGTCAAGGTCCAGTTCCATTGGGACCGGGAGGGGAAGAAAAATGAAAACAGCTCCTGCTGGATAAGGGTCAGCCAGGCCTGGGCAGGGGCAAGCTGGGGTGCGATGTATGTCCCCAGGATCGGCCATGAGGTCATTGTAGATTTCGAAGAAGGCGATCCGGACCGGCCAATAATCACGGGCCGCGTTTATCACGGGACCAACAAGCCCCCTTACGCGCTGCCGGGAGAGAAGACCAAAAGCACGATCAAGTCGAACTCAACGCCGGGCGGAGGCGGTTCCAACGAGCTGCGTTTTGAGGACAAAAAGGGAAATGAAGAGATATACCTTCACGCGCAAAAAGACCAGAACATACTCGTAGAAGCTGCTGAGACACACACTGTAGGGGCCAACCGCACTGTGCATGTAAAGGGCCATTTCAAAGAGACCATTGACGGCGGTGAAGACCGGACAGTGACTGCAGGCTCAAAAGAGACGATCAGCGGCGGCAAAACCGAGACAATCGACGGCGGAGAGAAGCGCGCGATAGCAGGCGGGGTCAAGGAGTCCATTGACGGTGGAGAGACCCGGTCTGTAAACGGCGGCCAAACCATAACCGTCAATGGCGGGGTGACCGAGACCGTTAATGCCGGAGAGACCCGGACAGTTAATGGAGGTCTGACCGAAACAGTTAACGGCTCGCTTACACAGACGGTGACCGGTGGTATAACTATCAACTCACCTGCCGGTGTAACGATTACCGCGCCCGGAGGTTATACGGTCGTGGCGCCTGGCGGCACCCGCACAATTGATTCATGGTTCACCAAGATCGGCGGCAAGGACGAGGACCTGTTTGCAGTGCAGACGGCGATACTGTCAATGCAGACTACCATCGCCGGCATGTCCACCGCGATACAGGGGATTAAAATAGACACGACCGGCGTGGCGTTTGAACGCTGCGGGGTGAAGTCAGCCAACGAGCCGCTGACCATCAAGCAGGCTTCCACTAAATTGAAAAACGGGGCCATCGGTCTGTATATGTACGGATTGACGCTCATCAACTGATCTTAGGAGCGCTGAATGGCCGGGAAAACTACTTCCATGGAAAATATAATTTATATTGTGCTGCTTTTATTTGTTCTTTCCGTGACTGTTGTGCCTATCGTCTGGCGGCATTTTCGAAGCTCTGATGTGCTTAAGTCAGGTGTTTCGGCCAGTGCAAAGATTGTCGATGTAACGGACACGGGACGCCGCCATAACAACAATCCGGTCGTCAGCATCAGGCTCATCGTGACCGGCACAGACGGCCGTGATTTTAACGCAGAGGTAACGATGCCTGTGTCCCCTGTGCGTCTGACCCGGTATCAGCCCGGCACTGTAGTTGCAGTCAAATATGATCCGAAGTCGCCTGACCGGATTGCCATAGACACTCAGTCTGAGTCCGGCAGCAAACCTGAATGAAGACTATAAAACCTCAGAAACTGGGGGTGCTTACCCGCTGTTTTGAGTTCGGACGCCGGTTCAATTTCGGGGTTTCCGTGCTCATGTTCATTCCCCTTTCAAAAGATCCTGCGCTCCTGTCTGAAGTCGGCATGTGGAAATTTGCAGCCGCAGAACTCGGCAAAGACGCTGCACTGGATGCGGCTGTCCCAAAGTCAAAACCGGAATTTATCGTCACAGGCAATGCATATATGCCGGGGGGCAAGCCGGGGCCGGGCTGCACTGTACGCGCGCGTCTGGGCGAGCGGGAAAAGCTGCTGCACGTGTTCGGCGACAGATACTGGAACGGGCCTTTTAAAACAGATCCGGAGCCGTTTATGAGCATGCCCCTTGACTGGGCGCATGCATTCGGCGGGGAAGGCTATGATAAAAACCCTCTGGGCAAGGGATTTAAACCTGTAAAAAAGGACAAGGTTGAGATCAAGTGGCTGCCTAATATCCAGTACCCGACCAGACTCGATGCATCCCCCGATCAACTCACGGAGCCGGCGGGGTTCGGGCCTGTGGATTTCGTGTGGCCCCAGCGCTTTGCCAAGGCCGGCACGTATGATGACAAATGGCTCAAGGAAGACTTTCCGGGTTACGCGCGTAACATTGACTGGACCATATTCAACCTGTCTTCACCCGACCAGTGGTTCGATGGACCGCTGAAAGGCGACGAGCCGTACCTGCTTGAAAACATGCATCCGTCAATGCCCCTTATTGAAGGCAGGCTGCCAGGCTTTATTGCCCGCTGCTTCATCAACCGGCGTAAAGGCGAAGGGGAGTCCTTTGAGGAGATAACAACCCGTTTGACGACTGTCTGGTTTTTTCCAGGCGCAGAGCGCGCTGTCCTGATATATCAGGGGTTTTGTGAAGTCGCGGAAGAAGACGCAGCGGACATCCTGCAGATCGTTGTCGGAGCTGAACTGGCCGGAGAGCCGAAATCCGCGGGGCATTACATGGATGTGTTCTCCCGGAGAATGGATAAAGAAAAGGGATTTCTCTATTCCCTTCGTGACAGTGACCTGATACCTGCAGGTCTCTCCGCAGACGAGAAGGACAAGGACGCTGAACTAAGCGACGGGGGAGATGATCTGCTGCGTAAAAGTCTGCGCAAGCGGGCCGTCGTGGAGATCGAAAAGGCGCGCGCTGTTGTAGCAGGCTACGGCCTCGACCCTGACAAGCATGCGCCCCCATTGCCAAAGCCGGATGAGCCTGTGCCCGATATCGAGCAGCTTCCGGAGTATATGAATAAAATGCTTGCGGAAGCTGAAGCCAGGAAAATAACTGAACAAGAGGCGGCCGGCAAGAGCTTACAGGAGGCCGAGAAGCTGTTTGCCACGCTTGGAATGGATTTTAATGTTGTCCGCAAGGAAATAGCCGAGCGGCCCACAGGCCCCCCGGCATTCAGCGCGCAGGCGCAGATAAATTCCATGAAAGAACTCGCGCAGGACCTGCGCAATAAGGGGATCGTAGTTGATGAGCTTGACGGTTATATAAACGATCCGGTTTTCTGTAATCGCCTGATCGAGGGAGAGCGGAAGCTGAAAGAAGTCTACCGTTTCACAGCTAACCACCAGGATGCTCCGCCTCCGATGCAGGAAGAGCAGGCAAAGCATGTTCGCAGCTCAGTCGCGGAGGCTGTTTCTAAAGGTGAGAGCCTCGCTGGAAGGGACCTGACCGGCGCTGACCTTTCTGGGCTTGACCTGCACGGCGTAAATTTTGAAGGGGCATTTCTGGAAAGCGTCAACCTTGATTCATCCATCCTGAAGGGCGCAAATTTCAATAATGCGGTACTGGCGCATGCCTCGCTAAAAGGGGCTGACTTGACTGGAGCGAAATTATCAGGCGCAAACCTTGGAGCCGCTGATCTCACAGGCGCGCAGGCAGGCGGCGTGGATTTCAGCGATGCCATCATATCAAAGGCAAACCTTACAGGCGCCGACTTCAAAGGCGCGCAGCTTCATGGAGCGGACTGTTCGGGATCTGTCTTTAAAGACACCGATTTTTCAGGGGTCCTGGCAACGGAACTCATCTTTCTTGAAAGCAACCTGCAGGGCATCAAACTTGCCGGGGCGCAAATGGAAAAATGCGTCTTTATTAAAGTAGATGTCACGGGCGTTGATTTCAGCGGTGCAAATCTAACTTCAGCCGTGTTTCTGGAAGTTAAGGGCAAAGGCGCGCGTTTCAACAATGCGGACATGACAAACGTGCGTTTCGTAGAAAAGAGCGCCTTCGAATCAGCGGACTTTACAGGAGCATGCCTGGTCAAGGCAAACCTTCGGGGCTCGCTCCTCAGCGGATGTAATTTCACACTGGCCCGGCTTGACGGGGCGGACTTAAGTGAATGCGATCTGCGCAACGCCGTATTCCATCAGGCGGTCGCGCGCGGGGCCTTATTTGTCAAAGCAAATTTAAATGGAGCAGCGCTGACGTCGATAAACGCGATGAATGCCATTTTCCAGCGCTCCGATATCCGGGGCGCGGACTTTCGCGGTGCCAACCTGTTTCAGGCCGACATTGCGCGCGTTCATACTGATCCGCGAACTCAGTTGACGGAGACGTTTACCAAAAAAATACGCATATACCCGAGGAGGCAGACTGAACATGGACCGGAATGAATTGAGTGAGCGTGTCCAGCAGGGTGAAGTAATTTCCAAAGCCGACCTCTCGGGCAAAGACCTCTCAGGGGCTGAGCTATCAGGCGGAATATTTGAGGAAGTAAATTTCAGCGGAGCGCTGCTCAACAATGCGAGTTTCCGCGAATCCATTTTAGTAGGGTGCAATTTTACTAAAGCGCAAATGACCAAAATAGATTTTCACCTCACAAGCATGCATAATTGCATATTCCATTCTGCTGATATATCGGGATCAAACATGGTGTCCGCAAAGATAACCATGTCTGATTTGTCTGGGGCCGATCTGAGCAAATCGGACTTGCGGGTGGCCGCGATTGCGCAATGCAAACTGAATGAGACCCGCCTTTGCAAAGCGGACGTCGAACGCACGGCAATTGTGGACACTGAGACATCGGGCATTGATTTTTCCGGGACTGCGCTAAAACAAACAGTTTTACTGAAGGCCGACCTGACCAAAGCCAAACTCGATGGCTGCAGCTTTGAAACTGCGATACTGATTGAAGCAAAACTGACCGGGCTCAATTTGAGCGGCAAGAATCTCTCACTGACCCAGTTCATGGACGCTGACCTTTCAGGCTGCGACCTGAGCAAAGCCAATCTTACGCAGTGCAATTTCAAAGGCGCAAACCTGCAGAATGCCAGACTCGACGGCGCGGCAGCAAACAATGTGCTTTTCGTTGAAGCCAAACTTAATAACGCAAGCCTGAAGAATACAAATCTGTTCCAGTCGATCTTAATGGACGCGGAACTGACCAGTGCCGACTTTTCCGGCGCGGACATGAGGCAGTGCATTTTAACAAATGCAAAATGTATGGAAGCCCGTTTCCCTGGTTGTGATCTTACGTATGCTGATTTTTCCCACGCGGACCTGACTGGGGCAGATCTCACTAACGCCAAATTGTTTCGCGCCAAGTTGCACCGGGTCAAAGACGACAGGGCCGTGATTACTGACCGGGCTTCGGCTGTGGGGGAAGACACGGAGCTATTAGAGGCTGAGAATTGGAAACCAAGATAATATACATCAAATAAAATTAACCGGAGGATTACGCTATGTACGCAGCTTCGACAGAAATCAAATCAGATAGTCATATTATCCAGTCCATAGGCAATGTGCTTGAGCAGGGAGACAACGGGTTCTTAGTCGGGATGGAGCAAGGCGTATACCGTGCGCGTCCCGCTTTAAGCTGCCTGATCGAGCCTGTCGCCGGGGACCGTGTGCTTGTCGCGGGTGATTTAAACGATGAGCTCTTCATAATAGCAGTGCTTGAGCGGACGGACACCTCGCCGCTCCGCATTGCAGCTCACAGGGACATCACTATCGGGGTTTCAAACGGTCGTTTCAGCATTGCAGCCGCAAACGGCGTGGATATTGTGTCGGCAAAAGGCATGAATTTGACGGCTGCGGAGTTATCAGTCAGGGCGCAGCAGGGGAGCGTCTTTATTAATCAGCTGACCTATATCGGCAATTGGGTCTTCTCTGAAATAGAAAAGATCAAGCTCATAGGCGGATTTTTCGACACAGTCATGGAGCGTATCTCACAAAAGGTCAAACGCTCTTATCGTATAGTGGAAGAAATAGACCAGGTGCGGAGCAGCGAGATAGATTACCGTGCAGACAAAAACGTGAGCCTGCGCGGGCAAAACGCACTGGTAACAGCCAAAGAACTCGTCAAGATAGACGGAGACCAGATTCATCTGGGTTAACTATAAGGAGGCATTATGTTTGCAAACACACAAATGATGGGTATGGATACAGGGTTCCCCGATGTCTGTCTGACGCCGTCGCCGGCGGGCCCGGTGCCGGTGCCCTACCCCAACATTGCAACAGGCCCGATGGGCGTGCCCGCCGCATACAAAGTGCTATTCATGTGCGCCCCGGCCCACAACATGAGCACGAGCGTCCCGCTGACAAACGGCGACAACGCGGGCGTTGCAACCGGCGTCGCCTCAGGCATGGTCATGGGCCCATCGCGGCACCTTACCGGGGCATTCACCGTCCTGGTCGGGGGAATGCCGGCCACGCGGCTTACGAGTTCGTCTCTTCAGAACTCAACCAACTGTCCGGGCGTGCGCGCAGTCCCAAGCCAGACAAAGGTTTTGCTGCTTGCGCCCTGAGCTGAGGAAAAAATGAGTATAACACTTTCATCATTAGGCGAGAGCACCCGGAATTATTCATTTACCGCTGCCACACTCGAAGAAGCGGTGCAGCAGATGTCACGACTTGGCCCGCGAGACGGTGACGGACACCATTCAGCATCCTGCGACATACAGGCAGGTGTATCTCTGCAGAATCTCCAGATAAGCATTGTCCCCGGAACAGCCATGTTTACCCCGAATGTGCCCGCAGAATTCAGCTGGGCCGCTACTGCCGCAATCACACAGGCAACTCTCGAATACAGGGTAATTTTTCTCTTCCCGCAATGGACCAATGTCGGGAACCTTTCACAGCCGGTCCAGAACGAATGGCGGCGTTATACCGGGTGTCTCTGGAGGCATGAACGGGGACATGTCAGGGTCGCCATGCCGGTGCTCAGGCGCTACGTGCAGCAATTCCAGAATTTGCGAATTACAGGAAGCGGCCAGACCAGGCAGTCCGCTGAACAGATAGCGCAAAGGGATTGCCGCTCTCAAATCGCAGACGTTTACAGCTTACTGGCTCGCGATACACAGGAGGCAGGCAACCGTTATGACAGGAGCACCCGTCACGGCAGGACCCAGGGCGCGCAGTTAAGGACCCGCGCAGCCAGAGGCAGCCGGCATTAATATGAGGGTCTAAGCTGGTTGTTACGTTATAAATGCGTGTGA
The DNA here is from genome assembly GCA_020053105.1 of Thermodesulfovibrionia bacterium. Taxonomy (GTDB): domain Bacteria; phylum Nitrospirota; class Thermodesulfovibrionia; order UBA6902; family UBA6902; genus UBA6902. The sequence continues at coordinate 266 of JAGVNU010000058.1, read as the reverse complement.
TAAAATTAAAGCTGCCTTTAATGATCATTTAGCAGCATAGAATTTTTATAAAGGAGGCACAGCATGTCGAAATTTCTAAAAAGCCTGAGAATAATTCTTTCTGTCCTTGCAATATTCTATATAACTTCATGCCGTCACACCCAACCGGCCCCGGACCGTACCATGGAGTTTGAGGAAGGGATAAAGGCGCTGGCTTCCAGTCTTGGAGAGCAGCTTGAAAAATCCAGCGTCGGCAATATGCTGAACAAGGTCATTATCAACCCGGT
>JAGVNU010000042.1 GCA_020053105.1 Thermodesulfovibrionia bacterium | reverse complement strand
TCCACGGTCCTGCTCGTCTCCCTGTACAGGACGCCGACCGCGATTGAGGCTGCATGGAAATATTTCATACTCTGCGGCGTGGGCATTTCCCAGGCGCTCTTCGGGACAGTGCTCCTTTATTTCGCTGCCGAGAAGGTGCTTGGTGAAGGCGGCGAGGCCCTGCTCTGGACCAACCTGAACCAGGTAAGCGGAAGTCTTGAGCCTACGGTGCTTTCCCTTGCATTCGTCTTTCTCATGGTAGGCTACGGCACAAAGGTGGGTCTTGTCCCGCTGCATAACTGGCTCCCTGATGCGCACAGCGAAGGCCCCACTCCCATATCCGCAGTGCTTTCAGGTCTCCTGCTGAACATCGCGCTCTACGCCCTCGTAAGATGCAAGGTGCTGGTTGACGGGGCCACGGGGACCCACCGCGCGGGGAATATAATGATGGGCTTCGGGCTGCTGTCGATACTTGTCGCGGCCTTTTCACTGCTCAGGCAAAAAGACATAAAAAGGATGTTTTCATATTCATCCATAGAACACATGGGGATCGCGACATTCGCGTTCGGCCTCGGCGGCCCGGTTGCGACATTCGGCGGGCTGCTTCATATGCTTGTTCACAGTCTTGCGAAGTCGTCCATATTTTTTACCGTGGGCCACGCTTCGCAAATGCACAGGACACAGGAGATGGACAGGATCAAGGGGCTTTTCAAGGGCAACCCGCTTGTCGGATGGGGACTTATGCTCGGGGTCATGGCCATTGTCGGCATGCCCCCGTTCGGAATATTCACAAGCGAATTTTTAATATTGACCGCCACTATGAAGGAAGCGCCTTATTTGACCCCTTTCCTGCTGCTGGGGCTTGCAGTGGCCTTTGCCGCGCTTTTCAGAAGGGTCCAGCCGATGGTCTCAGGCGATGTGCCTTCTTATCAAAAGGTGATGAAGGCGGCGCATGTGCCCGTGATACTCCATATGGTGCTGGTGCTGGTACTCGGAGTTTATATGCCGGATTTTCTTAATAAGTGGTTTCATAACGCTGTGGAGCTATTGAAATGAGCATTTTAAAAAGCGCGATACTGGCAGCAATCGGGACTGAAGCAAAGTTCGACGGACGCAATTATCCTGCTTCCATGGACTTCTGCGCTGTGCCGCGCGGGAAATTCATCGATGCTGCAAGGGCGATGAAAAAGGCCAATGCGCTTCTGGTTGCCGAATGGAGCGCTGATGAATCTCCCCTGGGCAGGGGCTTCGGGGTATATGCCTGTTACAGATGGGGCGCAGAATACCTGGTTGTAAAGATCGGGCTTCCGTATGATGATCCTGTTTTTACCAGCATCACAGGTAAATTTCTGCCTGCCTACCGCTTTGAGCGGCAGATGAGAAGTTTCATGGGTGTTGTTCCTGTAGGGCATCCTGATTTGAGGCCATGGATAAAATTTGAAGACTGGCCTGAAGACGCGTGGCCGCTCAGGAAGTCCTTTGACGCATCAAAGCCGATGCCGCGTGTCGCAGGAGAATACAATTTTGTCAGGGCGGATGGGGAAGGCGTTTATGAGATACCGGTCGGGCCAGTGCATGCCGGGATCATAGAGCCCGGACATTTCCGCTTTCAGGCAGTGGGAGAAGATATTCTCAACCTTGAGGAGAGGCTCGGATATGTCCACAAGGGCATAGAGAAAAAGTTTGAGTCGCTTTCGTGGAAAGACGGCTCAAGGCTTGCGGGCCGCGTGTCAGGAGACACAACCGTTGCGCATAGCCTCGCTTATTGTATGGCATTGGAGTCCATGACAGGATGTAATGTGCCTGAAAGGGCGCAGTGGCTGCGCGCGCTTTTTCTTGAAAGGGAACGTATAGCAAACCACCTCGGAGACATCGGAGCTGTATGCAATGACGCGGCCTTTGCGTTCATGCTTTACCAGATGTCGAGGCTCAGGGAGATTATGCTGCGGACAAATCATAAACTGTTCGGCCACAGGTTCATCATGGACCGGATAATGCCCGGAGGGGTTTCGGCTGATATTGATTCAGGTGGAAAGGAAATGATGCTGTCTGAATTGAAGCAACTTGCAAAGGAATTCAACAGGCTGGTGACTATTTATGATGAGAATTCATCTCTTGAAGACAGGGTACGGGACACGGGGATACTCATTCCTGAAAAGGCGAGGGAAATCTGCGCCGTGGGGATCGTTGCAAGGGCAAGCGGGTTGAACATTGACTGCCGCCTGCAAAACCCTTTTCCGCCTTATGACCGCATCGGGGTGAATGTGCCGGTCCTTATTTACGGAGATGTAAATGCACGGGTCTATATCAGGATTAAAGAGGTGAGAGAGTCCATACGGATTATACGGGAGATACTTGAGACTCTTCCAGCCGGGCGGATATCCGCGGATTGCGGAATTCCTGCGTCCGATACCGCTGGTTTTTCCGCTATCGAGGGATGGCGGGGCGAAATAGTTTACTGGCTCCAGTCAGGGGCAAATAGTGAGATCAACAGGTGCATGGTCAGGGACCCTTCCAGTGTAAACTGGCTGGGACTTGAACAGGCGGTGCTCGGCAATATAGTGCCGGACTTTCCGCTTTGCAATAAAAGTTTTAACCAGTCTTACTCGGGGCACGATTTGTAATGAAAATTCTAAAACAGATACTCAGGACAGGAATTGTAACGGAGCCGCTTCCGGCTGAAGCTGCTGCTGAAATCAGGGCTGTCGGCGCAAAACTGGAAGAGGCGATCAGGAAGCGTTTCCGAGGGAGTCTCACGATAAGGCAGGTGGACGCGGGCTCATGCAATGGCTGTGAGCTTGAGATACACGCCATAAACAATGCTATTTACAACTGCGAGCAATTCGGTATCCACTTTACTGCTTCTCCCCGCTTTGCCGACATGCTGCTGGTTACAGGGCCTGTGACAAGGAACATGGAGATCGCCCTCCGCAGGACATACAATTCAACTCCTCCTCCGAAACTCGTGGTTGCATGCGGTGACTGCGGCTGTGACGGCGGTATATTCGGAGAAAGCTATGCATCTCTGGGCGGAATAGACAAAGTCATTCCCGTAGACGTTTTTATCCCCGGATGTCCGCCGACACCGATAGTATTGCTGAACGGGATACTGAAAGCGGTAGGGAGCAGGTAAACCGGATTCGCGATGATATTTATCCCTAGCTTTTCAGAAACAGGAAAGAGAACAGACAATTTTAAAACAGGGTCTATTTAAGGTATAGTATTACACGTGAGATTTGAAGAACTTAACATCCCCGAGAAGGTCATGGAGGGAATCAGGGCTGCCGGATTTGCTGAATGCACCCCGGTGCAGGCCCGGACATTACCGGAAGCGCTGAGCGGCAAGGACATCGCTGCCCAGGCCCAGACAGGCACCGGCAAGACTGCGGCCTTCCTGATTGCCGTATTTTCGCGCATGCTCGAAGTGCCCCAGCCGGGACGCGGCCTGTCACCCCGGGCGCTTGTTATCGCTCCGACACGTGAGCTTGTAAGCCAGATCGCTGCCGAGGCAAAACTGCTGGGCGGTCCGGCAGGCTTCAGGATTCTTCCTGTATTCGGAGGCATAGATTATTTGAAACAGCGGGAAGATATTGCAAAGGGCGTTGATATGCTCATCGGCACCCCGGGCCGTCTCATAGACTATCTCAAGCAGAAGGTCTACAGCCTGAGGAAGACACAGTTCCTCGTAATTGACGAGGCCGACCGTATGTTCGACATGGGCTTTATAGCCGACCTCAGGTTTATGCTCAGGCGGATGTCATCTTATGAAAACCGCCAGTCCATGCTCTTCTCCGCCACCCTTTCGCATCGTGTGCATGAGCTGTGTTATGAGCATATGAATTTACCGGTGCAGATATCGTTGACGCCGGAAAATATCACAGTGGAACAGATTAAGCAGGAACTCTATCATGTCGGCAGGTCCGAGAAGCTGGGGCTTCTCCTGGGGATCATCAGACGTGAACCCGCAGGCCGTTATCTGATTTTTTGCAACACCAAGGCCGCGGTCGAACGGATTGAGCTGTTTCTCAACGCCAATGGCCTGGCAGCTTCCCCTATCACCGGAGACATTGATCAGAGAAAACGGATGAAAGTACTCTCTCAGTTTAAGGACGGCACGCTGCCGATCCTTGTGGCCACGGATGTGGCGAGCAGGGGACTTCATATAGACGGGGTGACACATGTGATCAACTATGACCTGCCACAGGACCGGGAGGACTATGTACACCGGATCGGCAGGACCGCCAGGGCCGGCGCCGCCGGCATGGCGATAAGCCTTGCCTGCGAGGAGTATGTCCATTCCCTTCCGGACATTGAGGAATACATCAGGCAGAAGATCCCGGTCATGCCGCTTTCAGATGATATGATTGTGACCGATTACCGCAGGGGACGTCCGAGAAATAGAGTCGCTGCCCCTGAAAAGCGATACCATGGCGATAAGCCGACAAGTCATGCAAAAGGACGGGGGCCGCAGAGACACGATTCGCGGCCGCCCAGTCGCAGAGACAGACCCCCAGGAATGGGAAATACCCCCGGCAGATCTGAAAACGCCGGCCCCAGCCGCCCGAAAAGAAGGTACCCTTCAAAGAACAAGCCGGGAATCAAACCCTAAATAAAGCAGGTATTTCACAGGAACGGTAGGGGCGAGGTCTTCTCGCCCTGAATTCGATTCCACTGATTTATATTGCATAATAACATACAAAAGGGCGGGACGACCCCGCCCCTACGAAACAGGTGACAATCAATGAACGAATTACATATTCAATTAATCGCAAAAGAACTCAGCGTAAAACCGTCACAGGTCAGCGCAACAGCCGGGCTGCTTGACGAGGGGGCCACTGTGCCCTTCATTTCCAGGTACCGGAAGGAAGCGACTGGGAGTCTCGATGAAGTCGCGGTCGCTGCTGTCAGGGACCGGCTCGAACAACTCAGGGAACTGGACAAGCGGCGTGAGGCCGTCCTCAAGTCCCTTGAGGAAAGAAACCTTCTTACAGATGAATTGAAGGTAAAGGTCGAAGCGGCTGACTCCATGACCGTGCTTGAGGACATCTATCTTCCCTTCCGCCCCAAACGCCGCACACGCGCCACGATTGCAAAGGAGAAGGGACTTGAGCCCCTTGCCTTAATGATCTTTGAACAGGGAGAAATAGACCTGATGACGGAGGCAGCGGCATTTATAAACGTGGAAAAGGGAGTTGAGTCTGCTGACGATGCACTCGCAGGTGCCAGGGACATCATCGCGGAATGGGCGAGCGAAGACCAGCAGGCAAGGGAAAAGATGCGCGCCCTCTTCTGGGACAAAGGCATGATGAGGTCAAAGGTCGTCTCCGGGAAAGAGGAAGAAGGGATAAAGTACAAAGACTATTATGAATGGGAGGAGCCTGTGTCAAAGGCCCCTTCGCATAGAATACTTGCCATCCGGCGTGGTGAAAGCGAGGAATTCCTTATACTCCGCATATTGCCGCCTGAAGTGGAGGCCCTTGCCATACTCGAATCGCTGTTTATAAAAGGCGACGGCCCTGCATCGGCGCAGGTCAGGGTTGCTGTTCATGACAGCTACAAGAGGTTATTAATGACTTCGATGGAAGGAGAGACGCGTCTTGCAGCAAAGAAGCGGGCGGATGAGGAGGCGATACGTGTATTTGTCGAAAACCTGAGACAGCTTTTGCTGGCCCCGCCGCTTGGAGGAAAGAACATACTCGCCATTGATCCCGGTTTCAGGACAGGCTGCAAGGTGGTCTGTCTCGACAGGCAGGGGAAGCTTCTCCACAACGATACTATCTATCCAACCTTTTCAGAGAAGAAGGTTACCGAGGCTGGTGAGAAAATCAGGGAGTTTTGTACCCGCTTCAGTATTGAAGCGATAGCCATAGGCAATGGCACTGCCGGAAGGGAGACAGAGTCTTTTATCAAGGGGCTTGGCCTTCCACAAGAGATCATTGTAGTAATGGTCAACGAGAGCGGGGCCTCTATTTATTCAGCATCAGAGGCCGCAAGGGAGGAATTCTCCGACTATGATGTAACAGTCCGCGGATCGGTCTCAATCGGACGACGTCTCATGGACCCTCTTGCAGAGCTTGTAAAGATTGATCCAAAGTCCATCGGCGTAGGGCAATATCAACATGATGTAGATCAAACGGCATTAAAGAAGAGCCTTGACGACGTGGTCGTAAGCTGTGTAAACGGAGTAGGCGTCGAGGTGAATACCGCGAGCAAACAGCTCCTCACCTATGTCTCCGGACTGGGGCCGCAGCTTGCAAAGGGCATTGTGGAGTACAGGAACGAACATGGACCATTCTCCTCACGCGAGCAGCTCAGGAAGGTGCCGCGCCTGGGTCCCAAGGCCTTTGAACAGGCAGCGGGGTTTCTGAGGATAAGGGACGGAGAGAACCCACTTGACAGCTCGGCAGTCCACCCTGAAAGTTATCACATAGTCAATGCCATGGCACAGGATTCAGGCTGCTCCTTAATCGACCTGATGAAAGACGATATCAGAAAGCGCATCGACCTTTCACGTTATGTGACTGATACAGTAGGAATGCCGACCCTGACCGACATTATGAATGAACTGGCAAAACCGGGACGCGACCCGAGGGAGCGGTTTGAAGCTTTCGGTTTTGCCGAAGGCATTAATAAGATCGAGGACGTGAAATCCGGGATGAAGCTCCCGGGAATTGTTACCAACATAACCGCATTCGGTGCCTTCGTGGACATTGGTGTGCACCAGGACGGGCTCGTACACATAAGTGAGATCAGCGACAAGTACGTGAAAAACCCGGCGGACGCAGTGAAGGTCCATCAGAAGGTCACTGTTACTGTGCTGGAAGTGGACCTGCAGCGGAAACGTATATCCCTTTCGCTCAAGAGCGGAAGCCCGAACGACAGGAAGCCCGAAAGCGCCAAAGATCGTAAGCCCGCTGGTGAGAAAGCCCGGAAGCCTGAAAGTACGGAAGGTAAGCCTCATAAGCCTGGCGACAGACAAGATAAGGACAAAAAAAGCCATAAGCGTTATGAGTGCAATCCCTTTTATGAGGCGCTTAAGAACAGGCTGTAGAGGGGCATGGCTAGTTATACCCCTGCATAAATTACGTGATGACTGTCCAGTCGTTATTGACAGGAAAAGCTAGGCCGCTTTTATGGCATATTCATTACACATTGATTCGATAAACACTTGAAGCTCATCGGGACTCAGGAGTTTATCAGGCAGAGATGCCCCTGTCATACTCGCCTTGTCAATTTTCTTTAGCAGCTCTACTACAGAGTGGTTTAGTATCCTATCAGGCAACGATGGCGGAGCATTTTTTATGAGCAGACACTCGGTAGACCATATCTCCCCTGTTGGAGGAAGTTCGCTACACTTATACCCATGAAGTGGTTTTGCATTTGTTCCATGTTCGATTGCGAGGGCCATGATGTCATATTGTATAAGCTGAAGACCCCTTATGGCTGGATTTGACATTGGGTTATGCCGCCCCTTTGTTATGGGAGTAAAACGGTCAACATTAACACCTGAGCAGCAGATTAAATCCCCGGCGCTGCTCTCATCAGGCCTGATTACAAATAGATACTTGCGTGACAGTTGTGTCTTCATCTTCCCACCTACGTAGGCATAAATAAGGGTTTCTGTTTAAGACTCCGCAGTAAAGTATCGAAGCGCTATGTCAGTTTAGAATACTTCTTGATTGAAAGTTATTCTATGACTTAAATCATATTGATGAAATGGTTAGGTGAGATATTGAGTTGCATGCCGGGGTGTATTATGCAATATGCCCATCCATTCCTGCAGGGAGAAATTCGGACGCAGCCTGCTGTATGGTGTAGAATCTAATTAATGAACTGGATTACCGGAAGCATTCAACGTTTTTGGATATCGGTAGGGAAGCGTCTGGAGGCAAGTTTCTACATTTATCTTGCTGTCATCTTCACACTCTTTGTTTTTGCCGATAGCCTTCTATTAAACATTACGGCGAAAATGAGGCAGGCGTCCTTTGACCTTATGATAAGGAACAGGATTGTAGTCAGCGAGCCGGACCCGGATATTGTCATCGTGGACATAAATGAGGCAAGCCTTGCGGCAATGGCAAAGGACTACGGCCGCTGGCCGTGGCCGCGCCAGGTCATGGGGGCCATGGGGGACAAGCTGGACGACCTGAAGGGAGCGACCGTCTCAGCCCGTTTTTACAGGCTGAAGAAAAAATAAGACCTGCATCTTTTCAATGGCAAGGTTATTAAAACAGCCATTAATCCCCGGCAATTGCGTTAAGTTGCTTTTTCTTTTTATGCGACCGTATGTAGAAGTATATGATTACAATACTGACGATCACCACGCCGATCAGGGCCTGGTGCGAATATTTCATAATCAGTTCCTGGTTTTCGCCGAGGAAGTAGCCGATGTAGGTGAGGATTGTCACCCATATGCCTGCCCCCATCAGCGTATAAAGAGAGAACTTGAAATGGTTCATGCCGGCAATTCCGGCCGGCAGTGAAATCAGGTGCCGCACTACCGGCAATAATCTCCCGATAAAGGTGGATATTTCGCCGTGTTCAAGAAAATACTTCTCCACCTTCGAAAATTTTTCTTCAGTGATCCACACGTATTTACCGTACTTGAGCAGGAGGGGCCTGCCGAGATAGTGGGACGCAAAATAGTTTGCATAGGCGCCCACAAGGCTTCCCGCTGTTCCCCAGAAAATAGCGATCCAGATGCTCATCTTGCCCTGCTGAGCGAGATAACCTGCCGGCGGCATTACCAGCTCGCTCGGCACGGGAATCACCGAGCTTTCCATGGCCATAAGCAGAAAGATGCCAGGGTAGCCAAGGTCTCCGATGGTATTGACAAGCCACATTATCAGTTCATGCATGATGTTAGCCTCGCATTAAAATCAGGGACCAGCGCGCCGGAATAGCCTGAAGTTGATATCAGCGGACTCTTGCATCTCGCTGCTCTGCAAATAGCTTCTTCTACAATCGGCATTGGCTCTCCTTTGTTATTAGGGCGTGTTGAGATATTATTAATCTCTAGGCCTTGCAAGCCTGGTTATGCCCCAGCTTTTTGGCTTCGTACAGCGTCTTGTACTAATATTAAAACAAATTTATACCTGCTGAATCTACCCACAGGAATGGGATCATACAGAAATGTGTCCGGACTTGCCTATAAAATCGGGCTGTTGATCTGAGAAAATGTACGGGAGTCCATAAGCATATCCGCCCCCCCGTAACACCCACTTTTTTAAATCGGGACAGACTGAAAGTAATGACGCGGCACTCATCATTGCTTCTAAAGATTTCCTGAGATATACCGACTAAATTAGAGAGAAGAACCAATTGATATTTAAGCATTGCTTTTATAGAGACATTTCTAATGAATTAAGAAAAGAGTATATATTTATGAACAAGAGTTTTTTCTGGACAGTTTACGGATATCTCGAACGGACATTTTTCAATTCTATATCAAAAAAAATAGTCGGCAACCTGATGCCGATACTTATCGTGCAGGCTGTAACACTGGTTAGTTTCTATCTATGTATAAATGAAGTGAGGGAAGCCGCCTCCGCAATAGACACTCAGAAGAAGGGGGCATTTAGTTTCCTGTCATCGTATTTGCTTTTCCATGCAGGCATGTTCATTTTCTCGATCCTGTTTGTAATATTCGCCTCTGGTTTTTTGCGCTATTTAATAGTCAGACCCATGAGAAAGGCGACCGAGTTTCTGGATTCATTCAGTAAATCACTGACCGGTGACATTAAAACCTCTGCGAAAACGGATTTAAGCAGGCGAATTCAGGTGGTCACGGTTGATGAGATAGGGGACATGTTCAATTCGTACAATAACCTTTTTGACAATATGCAAAAGGTCTTTAAGGAGCTTCAGTCCGTTTCAAATAATATGTTCAGAACAATAAGTGCCCTCGGCGACAACTCAGAGCAGTCTACTGGCAACGCAAACAGCATCTCTGAACAGTCCACGTCAATTGCTACTGCTGCAGAGGAGATGAGCCAGACAGTCATCGCTGTCGCAAGAAACGCGGCAAAGGCATCCGACACATCTGAAGAAGCAAAAGCGGCAGCTGTCGGAGGCAAACAGATCGCGGATGAGGCGATTGAATATATACAAAAGGTACACAACTCCACCGGCGAACTGTCATTAATGGTTAAGAACCTGGACAACCGTGCAGCTGAAATAGGCAATATAGTAACTGTAATTACTGAGATAGCCGATCAGACAAACCTGCTTGCCCTGAACGCCGCGATCGAGGCAGCAAGGGCCGGTGAGCAGGGAAGGGGATTTGCCGTTGTGGCTGATGAAGTCAGGAAACTTGCTGAAAATACCATTAAGGCAACAACAGAGATATCCAGTAAAATAGGAGCCGTGCAGAGAGAGTCCGAGCAGACGGCAAGCACAATGAATACGGCATCTGAAGAGGTGAGAAAGGCCAGCGATTATATTTCACGGGTAGGAGAGGCATTGAACAGTATCGTTGCCAGGGTCTCCGAAGGCCGCGACGAAGTCATGCAAATAGCCACATCAGTGGAGGAACAGTCAACAGTATCTACTGAAATAGCCTCCAATGCCGAACAATCTTCAGTAATTGCCTTCAACAACAAAGCCATGGCAGGCAATATCAGAGATGAGATAAGAAACCTCAGGAACAGCTCGGAGTTCTTGAGCAATCTTACGAGCAGCTTCAAGACAAATGGCTCCGCGCCGCAATAAAACAGAAATTGAAACTGTGAGATTGTGTTGATTTGTCCCAGAGATCAAGACGGGACTATAAGATGGGTAAAAGTCAAATACTCAATCCGTTTGTTAATCCGTAATAATCTTTTTGTCTATCCCGTACTTTTTCAGTTTGTGCCGGAATGATCTGAACGTGAGATTCAGGAGTTTGGCTGCTTCGGTCTTGACCCCGTTTGTCCTTTCAAGGGCCTTCAGGATATAGGCCTTTTCCGTGTCTTCCATCAGCTTATCGATGTCCATGCCCCCTGTGGGCACAACGACTTTTTCGGCCTTTGAGCCCGATCTTATTTCATCAGGCAGGTGTTCGACATTGATGACTTCACTGTCACAGAGCAGGACCGTTCTCTCTATAATATTTTCGAGTTCTCGTACATTGCCCTTCCACTGATAGTTTTTGAGAAGTTCGATGGCTTCTTTGGAGAAGAGCTTTTTATCTCCCGCAAATTTTTTCAGAAAATTATCCACGAGGAGCGGGATGTCATCTCTCCTTTCCCTAAGGGGAGGTATTTTAACGGACAATACATTGAGCCTGAAGTAAAGGTCTTCCCTGAACAGCTTCTGCTCGATCATCTCCTGCAGGTTTTTGTTCGTAGCCGAGATTATCCTCACATCGACATTCAGGTCCGATATCCCCCCGACCCTTCGGAAGGCGTCTCCCTCGATGACCCTGAGGAGCTTTGCCTGCAGGCTCATCGGCATTTCACCTATTTCGTCAAGGAAAAGCGTGCCCTCATTTGCGAGTTCAAACAGTCCCTGCTTGCTGGACGCCGCGCCTGTAAAGGCCCCCTTCATATAGCCGAACAGCTCGCTCTCGAGGAGCCCCTCGGGAATTGCGGCGCAGTTTATGGCAACAATGTGGTTGTCTTTTCTAGGACTGAGACTGTGAATGGCCTTTGCGACCAGTTCCTTGCCGGTACCGCTTTCGCCGATTATAAGGACGCTGGCATTGCTTTCAGCGGTCTTTGATATGACCGAAAAAAGTGTCTGCATGGACGGGCTCTTGCCTATGATGTTTTCCATTGAAGGCGGTTTTAACTGTTGTTTAAGGAGGGAAACGTCTTTCTGGAGCTTCTGTTTTTCAAGTGCGTTTTTTACAACCAGCCGGATATTATCCAGCTCAAATGGTTTCTGGATATAATCATACGCCCCGAGCTTCATGGCCTCAACCGCAGAATCAGTAGTGCCGAATGCGGTGATTATTACGACAACGGTATCGGGCGCAATCTGCTTTACATTCTTAAGGAGTTCGAGCCCGCCGACCTTTGGCATCTTCATGTCGGTAATAATGAGGTCAAAGATGTCTTTCTTAATGGCTTCGATCGCCTTTTCCCCGTTTTCCGCAATTGATACGCCGTAGCCTTCGTTTTTGAGGAAGATTTCGAGTATCTCCCTCATGCTTTTTTCATCATCGACGACCAGAATGTTGCCCTTTATTTTTTTCATAATTGTTTTCCTTATAGCATGAGGACGGTCATGATTTCTCTACCGGGAAAATCACCCTGAATGTCGCGCCCTTTCCTGTTCCTCCTGATTCAACCGTGATCTTTCCTCCATGTTCTTCCGCAATTTTCTGGGCAATGGACAGGCCGAGTCCCGTTCCTTTCTCCTTTGTCGTAAAAAAAGGATAAAAGACCTTGTCAATATCGGTCTTGCTTATTCCAGCCCCGGTGTCTTTAAAAATAACTTCCACCGAATTATTATTACGCTTTGTAAAAATATCGACGTCCCCTCCGTTAGAGACGGCATCTACGGCATTTATCCCAAGGTTCCAGAATACCTGCTGTATCTGTTTGGAATCACCGGTGATAAACAGGCTGCCGTCTAATTTTGTGGATATTGTAACATTTTCCACTTTTGATTCAGAACGCTGCAAAAGAGTTGCTACATTCCTTAAAGACTCATGAAGGTCAAAAGGCTGTCTGTTTAAACCCTGAGGCCTTGCGTAAAGGAGAAAGTCCGTTATAATGCCGTTGAGCCGGTCCATCTCGGAAAGGGCTATTTTCATGAGGTGGTCGGCGTGCTCCTGAGAAACCTTTTTTTCGCGCAACATCTCAATTGCGCCTTTCAGAGAGGCAAGGGGATTTCTCAGTTCATGGGCAATCGAAGCGGACAGCTCTCCGATAACGGCCCATTTCTCTTTTCTCTTTACCTCCGCCTCCATGGCCTTCAGTTCTGTCAGGTCCTGAAAAACTCCGATCTGTCCGATAGTCCTGCCTGAGGCGTCTCTGAGGTTTGATATCCTCATACCAACCGGGAATGTTTCACCATTGCGCTTCATCTCTCCTTCCACCCTTTCCAGTGCGGACTGATTAGAACTTATGAAGGGGAATATTTCTTCTGTTGTCCTTCCTGCAACATCGGCATGGCTCATTTTTGTTATTTCCTGTGCCGCGGCGTTAAATGAAATTATCCTTGTGTTCAGGTCAGTCGTAAAGATTCCGCTTGGCATGCTTTCTATAATATATTTGCTGAAGGCCTTCAGGTCGCTTAAGACAACGTCTCGCTCCTTAAGGCTTTGCGTTGCCTTGTGTAATCTTTCAGACAGATTGCCGCTCAGATACCCTATAAGATAATATGCTGTGAAGTGGGAGAATATGTTGTAAAAAAAATCTTTTTCCGACAATTCAGTGTCTGTTGGGATGGAGATAATTTTATATAACTGCAGGTCCAGGAGGAGACCATAAAGTATACTGCTCAATGACGCGGTCACAAGACATGCTCGCCTGTTAAGGACGATGCCCGCTGAAATTATACTCAACGGATACATAAACGAAAACTGGCTTTCTATCCCTCCCGTCATGTGGATGAGCATAGTTTCAGCGACAATATCGATAATAATCTGCAGGTACGCAAAGACGGTGTATTGCGGAATGCTTTTTAGCCGGCGAAGAACGAGGGCATATATGATAGTGAGGAAATACAGGGATGCTATAAAATAGGAAAGCCACTGGGGATGTGACAATTTGTCGTAACCTATCCTGAAAACATAAAAGGAATCAAGCAGGATGGTTACGATGACTACCCTGATGTATATTAAGGCGTTTACTCTCTTTATCAGGTCACTCTGCATGCTTATTTAAGATAGCCCATTCATAGTAATTATGCCACTCTACCGGTTAGTTGAGGAATCCTGTCTGTCGCGTCCTGTAATCTTGACTGGCGGAGGAGATAAAAGAAATTAAGAAGCCAGGAGGTTGAGAAGCCGGAGAAGTATTCTTGATGAGCGCATCCTCCGGAATTCTCAACTTCACATCTTTTTCATATCTGTACTTACAGGAATCACTTAATCAGAGTTATAAGTTTAAATATGGGCAGATACATTGCCACGACGATGAAACCCACAGTGCCGCCAAGAAAAACCATAAGCACCGGCTCTATCATTGAAGTCAGGGCTCCTACGGCGATATCAACCTCGTCGTCATAAAAATCCGCGATCTTATCAAGCATGTTGTCAAGGGCGCCGGTAGACTCTCCGACTGCTATCATCTGATTGACCATCGGCGGGAACACCTTTGCCTGTGACAGCGGCTCAGCGATGGTTTGCCCTTCTGAAACCCCCTGCCTGACCTCCATAACTGCTTTTTCGATGACCTTATTGCCGGCTGTTTTGGCCGTAATGGTCAACCCGTCAAGGATAGGCACTCCGCTGCTGATAAGTGTACCCAGTGTGCGCGTAAATTTTGCGACGGCAACCTTTTTGAAGAGGACCCCGACGACAGGGAGCATTAATATTATCCTGTCGGTAATTTTCCTGCCATTTTCGGTCCGCCTGAACTGAGTTATAAATACTATAATTCCTATAATACTTGCAAGAGTTATGAGGCCGCCCAAGCCGGCGAGAAAATGGCTCAGACTAATGATGAACTGTGTAGGAGCGGGAAGATCTCCGCCGAGCTGAGCGAACATCTTGCTGAAGGTAGGCACAACAAATATCATAATAATTGCGATTACCATAACTGCTACTGTTATGACGACAGCTGGATAAACCATTGCGCCTTTCACTTTGCGTTTGAGACTCTGCGCCTTTTCAATATACGTGGCAAGTCTGATAAGGATGGTGTCAAGAATACCCCCGGTCTCTCCGGCGCCTACCATGTTTGAATACAATTCGGAGAATATCCTGGGATACTTCTTTAGTGCGTCAGCGAATGTGGAACCCCCTTCAACGTCGTTCTTGATCTCACCAATAATGGCTGCAAACGCCTTGTTTTCTGTCTGTTTTGAAAGAATTTCCATGGCCTGCACAAGAGGGAGCCCGGCGCCGATCATGGTGGCAAACTGCCGTGTGAAGATAACCAGGTCTTTATCCTTTACGCTTCCCCCGCCTCCGCCGAAAAGCGGTTTTGCTTTCGGTGATATCTTCGAAGGTATTATGCGCTGTTTTCTCAGGTAAGACTGTACTTCTTCCTTTGATGCCGCTGTAAGTTCGCCTTTGACGATGACCCCTTTTGCGGATTTGCCGGACCATTTATATATTGTTGTAACCATGTTATCTCCCTCTTCCTGCCTCTGAAGATGCCCTCTGCATCATGGTAAGTAATTCATCCGGTACGCTGGATTTGGACAGGGCGTCCTCATAAGACAGTTCACCTTTCTTATATAATTCAAAAAGAGACTGGTTCATCGTTATCATCCCGAACTTTGCCTGGCCTGCCTGCATCATGGAATAAATCTGATGTGTCTTGTCTTCCCTGATGAGATTTCTGATAGCAGGGGTAGGGACAAAGATTTCAACTGCCAGTACCCGTCCTTTCCCGGATTTTTTTGGTATAAGCTGCTGGGCTATTATCCCTTCCAGAACAAAGGAAAGCTGCACCCGTATCTGCTCCTGCTGATGAGACGGGAACACATCTATAATCCTGTTTATTGTCTGGACTGTGCTGTTTGTATGCAGCGTTGCAAAGGTCAGGTGCCCGGTCTCTGAAACAGTCAGCGCCGCCTCTATTGTTTCCAGGTCTCTCATTTCACCGATGAGCACAATATCCGGGTCCTGTCTAAGCACATACTTTAATGCGTCCTTAAATGACGCTGTATCGGCATTGACCTCTCTCTGGTTTACGAGACAGTTTTTATGAGGATGCAGAAATTCAATCGGATCTTCTACGGTTATTATATGTTCATAGCGTTCGCTGTTGATCTTGTCAATAATGGCCGCCAGCGTTGAGGATTTGCCGCTGCCGGTAGGGCCTGTTACCAGGATGAGCCCTCTTGGTTTTTTCGCAAGCTCGCTGATAATGGGAGGAAGTCCCAGTTCCCTGAAAGACTTTATCTGAAAGGGGATCGTTCTGAAGGCCCCTGCCACTGCTCCACGCTGCATAAATATATTGGACCTGAAGCGGCTCAGTCCTTTAACGCCGAAAGAAAGGTCCAATTCGTTATTCTCTTCAAATTTATGTTTCTGGGTGTCAGTAAGAATACTGTAGCACAGAGATTTAGTCTCAGCAGGAGAAAGATTCGCACTGTTGATGGGGGTAAGTTTACCATCGACTCTTATGCGTGGAGGCGTGCCGGTGCTTATATGAAGGTCCGAGGCATTCTTTTCGATCATAATTTTCAGTAAATCATATAATGTAGACATCATGCGCTCCTAAGGTAATTGTAATAAGTTTGGCTGTATTCTTCAACGACATTTACTGCTCCGATCTTTAATCTATATGACGTATTCTTAAGCACCGTATTAATCGTGAAATGATACCTTCAATACCTCTTCGATTGAAGTCACCCCCTCCTTGATCTTTGTCAGACCGCTCATACGCAATGATTTCATTCCCGATTTTATTGCGGCCCTCTTCAGTTCAGTGGCCGTGGCGCCTTTGACAATCATTTCTTTTAGATCGTCCTTTACCGGCATAACCTCATACACGGCTATCCTCCCTTTGTAACCGCTCCCTCCGCAGGTCTGGCAGCCCTTGCCCTTTAAAGGTTTAAAAGTGCCGACCTCATCCTGAGTGAAACCAATCTCTAAGAGAGTATTTTCAGGGACTTTCTCCTCTTCTTTGCAATGTTCACATATCTTTCTGCAAAGCCTCTGGGCCAGGATTAACACCACAGAGGCAGAAACAAGGAACGGCTCAATCCCCATATTTAAAAGTCTCGATATTGTGCTGGGCGCGTCATTCGTATGGAGGGTGCTCAATACCAGATGGCCTGTCAGCGCGGCTTTTACGGCAATTTCAGCTGTCTCAAAGTCCCTTATCTCTCCAACCATTACAATATCAGGGTCCTGCCTGAGAAATGATCTCAGGGCAGACGCAAAGGTAAGGCCTATATCTTCCCTGACATATACCTGGTTTATGCCTAAAAGGTTATATTCCACAGGGTCTTCAGCGGTCATAATATTTACATCCACTTTATTAATCGTGCTCATGGCCGAATATAGCGTCGTGGTTTTACCGCTCCCGGTAGGGCCGGTAACAAGCACCATGCCGAATGGAGAGTGAATTGCTTCATCGAAGTCTTTCAATGCCTTTTCTTCAAAGCCAAGCTTTGTAAGGTCAAGATTTAGATTGCTTTTATCAAGGATTCTCATAACAATTTTTTCACCAAATAGCGTGGGGAGGGTTGAAACACGGAGATCAACAGACCTGTCCTTGACCTTCAATTTTATCCTGCCGTCCTGGGGAAGTCTTCTCTCCGCGATATCGAGTTCCGCCATGATCTTTAATCTTGATGCAAGCGCGGCTTTTAGCCGTATAGGCGGCTGCATGATGTCATAAAGCGCCCCGTCAACTCTATAGCGTATCCGGAATGTCTTTTCATAGGGCTCCAGGTGGATATCACTCGCCCCTCTTGTAATGGCTTCACTCAGTATCAGGTTAACAAGTTTCACAACAGGGGCCTCATCAACAGCGCTCTTCAGATCGTTCATGTCAACGTCGTCATCTTTATCCTGGATGAGGTCCAGATTGTCGTTGTCCAGGTCTATGCCCTTAATGGCGCCCTGCAAATCCGACTGCTCATAGTATCTGGAGATGGCTTCTTTTATTGCGGATTCCGAAGCTACAAAGGGTTGTACGTCGTATCCTGTCATAAATTTAACATCATCAATTGCAAAGACATTTGAGGGGTCTGTCATCGCGAGTTTCAGCGAAGCGCCATTTTTCGAAATAGGGAATATCTGATATTTATTTGCGACTTCATAAGGGACAAATTTAATAATGGAGGGGTCAATGTCCTGGATTGAAAGCGCAACGGCAGGGACTCCGTATTGCCTGCTGAGAAATTCCACTAAAGATTCCTCAGTCAAATAACCCAGCTTAATAAGATTTGATCCTACCCGGCCGCCCTCTTTTTTCTGTAATTCAAGGGCCTTGTCTAACTGGGGTTCTGTAATAATTTTGCCGTTGACAAGCAATTGTCCAAGTTTCGCAGCCACTGTTTATTGTTGACCTCTAGTCCTGCTTTTATATCAGATAATCCAAGACATAACTGTGATCTCAATCGCAATACGCAAAAACGTTATCTTTGCAAGTATATATTCGGCAGGGACATTGAATAACTGAAGCATAACGACAGTAGAATATAACAGTACGGTTATGTGTAACGGGTAGCCTGTTGCCGGTCAGCGGATTATCCGGCAATATGAATCATCTCTGTTAAAACCCTCTCAATTTCAGCCTCGTCATCAGGCATTTGCAAATTGTCAAAAAGCTCCCATTTTTCTTCATGCTCAATGCTCGCAGACGGTCCCAGCATAGTAAGAGGAGAGAGTGTCTCCATTTCCAGCATGTAGTCATTTGTATAAGTCTCGTATGATACTCCTAAATCAGGATATCTGGCATTCGGATTGTGTCTGTAATATTTCACAAACAGGTGGTCATGATTGAAATATGCAGCCCATCCCTGTTCATTAGACGTGCCGAATTTGAACGGTTGCCTGATCTGCGGGTCCTGGCGCAAGATAATATATTTGCCGCCAAAATAAACCCGGCTGTCGTTGAGACTGGTATAGGGCCAGAGTGAAATCATGCGGTTCGGCAGTAACCTGGTGTCTTTATTTGTTTGAGGGACAACTTCTTTACCCCCCGGAGCCATTGCGGTAATGCTCCATGCCGATAGTTCAACGGGAGACTTTCCTTTGTTTGTCAAACGGTGCAGTATCGTCACTGCGGTACTGTCAGGAGAGAGCGTTATCTCCATCTCTTTCCTTATCCCCGTATTTGGTTCCACTGCCTGAAGAGTATGGACACCGTATGTAATTTCCTTCCACGGCACCGGGAAGTTATCGGGTTCATATGTCCTGATTCTATCCTCCGGGCTGTGCCAGAGACGATGTCCCCCGTAAATTCTCCATTTGTCCCCTCCTGTTAATCCCATAGTTGATTTAATTTCACTCATCTCGTTTTCCTGTCCGGGAAAACCGTATAGAATGATCCTGGGGCCTATATCGGTCGTAACAATGAGGTTGACAATACGGTTTGAAATCTGCAGGCAGTTGTCCCACCCTCCGTAGGATACTCGCTGAATCTTCACCTCTGCCATAAATTCCCTCCTGAAAAGAGTATTGGAATCGGATGCGATTTATTGTAAAATTCTGCCGGCATTTATATGGAAGAATTTAATTTACGTTTATTGTTTCTATTTTACTGAAAACTCCAAACGAAATGATTAATCTAAATGTTAAGAATAAGGGGGGTAGCGGCCGGCTCAGATCCGTCAGACATGGCCCCCTTGTTATAATCCACATTTAATTCACCGCCTGTTCACAATAAAACCTCATTAAAATCATATAGTTCTAAAATACTTATTTTTTGGCTTGACATATACAACATATTGTGGTTTAATTTTCTACAGCCTCTAAATAGAGTGCAATAATAATTATAAGCAGAGCAGCATAACTACGCGGTTTATTATCCATTTATATATGAAAAAATGTTATAAGCAGTTAATGAAAAGGGAGGAATAATGGCAGAGATGATATCTACCCAGATTGATTTAAGTCCGAGCGCAATGAAGGTCCTTGAGAAGAGATATCTGAAGAAAGACGAAGATGGGAAGACCATTGAGGGGCCGGTTGATCTGTTCCGCAGGGTCGCCAGGGCCGTTGCATCAGTTGAGCTGAATTACGGCAAATCCGATGCTGAAATCAGCAGCCTTGAGGACAGGTTTTATGCCCTGATGACGTCATTGAAGTTTTTGCCAAACAGTCCTACTCTCATGAACGCCGGCAGGAGACTCGGACAATTATCTGCCTGCTTTGTTCTCCCTGTTGAGGATTCAATGGAATCTATTTTTGACGCGGTGAAAAACGCGGCCCTCATCCACAAGTCAGGCGGGGGCACGGGGTTTTCATTCTCGAATTTAAGACCAAAAGGTGATATCGTTGGTTCAACCAAAGGGGTCTCCTCGGGCCCGATTTCATTCATGACGGTCTTTGATTCTGCAACCGAGGCCATCAAACAGGGCGGCACAAGAAGAGGGGCCAACATGGGGATATTGCGTGTCGACCATCCCGATATCCTTGATTTCATCTCTGCAAAAGACAATATCTCCAAACTCAACAATTTCAACCTGTCGGTAGCCTTGACTGATGTATTTATGAAGGCAATTGAAAAAGACGAAGAATATGATCTGATAAATCCCCATACAAAGAAGCCTGTCCGCCGGTTAAAAGCCAGAAGCGTATTTAATCTGATCGTAAACCATGCCTGGAAAAACGGGGAGCCCGGTGTCATATTCATGGACAGGATAAATCAGTTCAATCCTACTCCTGCAGCGGGCCAGATTGAGAGCACGAATCCCTGCGGAGAGCAGCCGCTTCTGCCGTATGAGTCTTGTAATCTGGGCTCTATTAACCTTGCCAGGTTCGTTAATGCAAACAGCACGGAGGCTCGGAAGCAGGGGAGCGCCGGTGCGGGTTCTGAAATGATAGACTGGGACGGCCTCAGGGAGACAGTGCGTCTTTCCGTTCATTTCCTTGATAATGTTATTGATATAAACAAGTATCCGATGAGAAAAATAGAGGAAGCAACAAAGGCAAACCGGAAAATAGGCCTTGGCGTAATGGGCTGGGCCGACATGCTGATACAACTCGGCATTCCCTATAACTCGGTCGAGGCATCAAAGCTTGCATCAGAGGTCATGAAATTTATCCAGGCGGAAAGCAAAAAACAGTCCGCATTCCTGGCAGTTGAAAGGGGTGTCTTCCCGAATTTTGAAGAGAGTATTTACACAGATGATATGGCGGTGAGAAACGCCACTACCACAACGATTGCGCCGACAGGGACCCTTTCAATAATAGCGGGTTGCTCAAGCGGCATAGAGCCTTTGTTTGCAGTGTCTTTTGTGCGGAACGTCCTTGAAGGCACAAAGATGTACGAGGTGAATCCGCATTTTGAGAGAATAGCAAAGGAAAGGGGAATCTGGAGCAAGGAGCTTATCGAAAGGATAGCTGAAAAGGGAAGCCTGAAAGACATCGATGAAGTCCCCGAGGATGTGAAAAAGACGTTCATCACCGCGCACGATATATCTCCCCTTGACCATGTAAGGATGCAGGCGGCCTTTCAGAAACACGTTGATAACGCGGTTTCAAAGACCGTCAATTTCTCCCACAACGCATGCCCCAAGGATGTTGAGGATGTTTATTTCCTCGCCTATGGCCTTGGCTGCAAGGGACTTACGGTGTACAGGGATGGTTCAAGGGAGGAGCAGGTCCTCTCTACAGGGCAGACGGCAAAACAGGAAGCTGAAAAAGAAGCAGTCCAGCCGACAATTAAAATTACACCAAGGAAAAGGCCTGAGGTCATCAAAGGCACAACGAGGCTGATGAAGACCGGCTGCGGTAACCTGTACGTCACAATAAATGAAGACGCTGAAGGAAACCTATTCGAACTCTTCACTCAAATGGGAAAGGCGGGCGGCTGCGCCTCGAGCCAGGCAGAGGCAATCGGCAGGCTTGTGAGCCTTGCCTTCAGAAGCAATATCGAACCCATCGAGATCGAAAAACAGCTAAGGGGCATAAGCTGCCACAGCCCTGCATGGGCCAACGGTGGAAAGATAGCGTCCTGCTCTGATGCGATATCAAAGGCCGTAGAGAGATATATGGAGCGCGGCAACAAGAGCAACGGCAACGGCTCGCATCCCAAGAAGGAAAAGGCCATATTCTCCGGCGCGTGTCCTGACTGCGGCGGAGCTGTTGAGCATGAAGGCGGATGCGCTGTGTGCAGGGACTGCGGGTTTACGAAGTGCAGTTGATTTTTGAACCGGTATTAAGCATATAAAGACGCTCTGTTTAGGCGCTTGCAGGAAGCAATATACAGCAGGAAAACCCGGCAGCATTTTGGTTATTATAATGCGATGAAACGTCTTGCTGTCATAATCGGACTGGTGTTTCTCTCATCCTGCGCCTCCACCCCTCCGCGTGACTATGAACCCGAGCCTGGGGCAAGGTACATCACCGCCTCATGGTACGGCAAGGACTTTCACGGCAGGCCCACGTCTTCGGGGGAACGGTATGACATGTATGGGTTTACCGCAGCGCACAAGACAATGAAGTTCGGGACAAGGCTGCGCGTTACAAACCCGGCAAATGACAAATCAGTGGACGTCACGGTAAATGACAGGGGCCCGTTTATATGGGGTCGGGACCTGGATCTTTCCTACGGCGCGGCGAGGCAGATAGGATTTGCGGAAATAGGGGTCGGAAAGGTCAAGATAGAAGATCTCGGAAGAAACATGCTCTACGCAAAGAGAGTGCCCTTTGAACCTTCCGTAACAGTAGCAACTGCATTAACTGTCCAGGTTGGATCATTTATCGAGGAATCAAATGCCCTGCGGCTCAAGAAGGGACTTGAATTCGAATATAATGATGTTTTCGTGACGGCCGTCTCTCTTAACGGAAAGAAGTATCACAGGGTAAGAATAGGGGAGTTCAGCACGTATGACAGCGCGTATGTTTTTGCCCGGAAGCTCGCTGACGAGGGTTACAGCACATTAATAATGGCCAAAGACTAAAATGTCTTTGTTAGTGTTTGAGAGCAATACCTGCCTGAGCTTTTGAAGGATACAGCTGTCTCTGTTATAATTTACAGAACAAATTTTTTGGAATATGAGGTGAAATATAGTGCGGCCTGACTGGGATGATTATTTCATAGAAATAGCAAAGGTAGTGTCATCAAGATCAACCTGCCTGCGCAGAAAATATGGCGCTGTTATTGTAAAGGACAGGGTAATGATAAGTTCAGGGTACAACGGGGCTCCCCGGGGCATAGATAATTGCATAGACATAGGGACATGCGTAAGAAAGGAACTCAACGTGCCGTCAGGCGAGAGGTATGAATTGTGTGAAGCGGTCCATGCTGAACAGAATGCAATCATAAATGCCCCTCCTGAGAGGATGAAGGGCGCCACGATTTATATAGCGGGTTTTGAAGAGGACATGAGTTGCGCTGCGGGTAAGCCCTGCAAACTGTGTGACCGCATGATCAGAAACGCGCAGATAACAGAGGTAGTGTATCTGGACAAGGACGGGGGATTAAAAAAGATAAGCTTTTAATATAGTCCGAAACTAATATATGGAATTAGATGTATTGGTCCATAAGGGCAACTCAGGCAAACCCGTTGTGATCTTCATCCACGGCCTTGGAATGAATAAAAACTTCTGGACCGATCCACTTGGAACAAAAATATTCGCCAGGAACATCCCGCTGCGGGTATTTGCGGCAACCCCGCCAAAACCCACTCCATTAAAAGGCGGGAAAATGATCACTATCGGCAGTGTCCCGGATAAGGTAGACACCCTTTGGACCGTATTGAGGGACAGGGGATTTAATGTCTTATGCTGGAGTCAGAGAAGACCTGTGGGGCCGATTGCCGCTGCTGTAGAAGAGCTTGATGAAGTTATGCATACGGCAAGGCGGCTTTTCCCCGACAAACCGATAGCGCTTATCGGACACAGCCGGGGAGGCCTGATCGCCAGAAAGTCTATGGAAAGGAAGACCCCCGGAGTTAAGGCCCTGATCACTATCTCGACCCCGCATGGGGGGAGTTCTCTTTCACGGATAGGGAATAAACTTTCCCCCTTGACCGCTTTTCTCAAAGGCGTTCTTCCAAAAGATACCCACGGCACTGTGTCCGGTGTCATTAAAAATGTGACAGATCTGCTGGAAGGCAATGCGCTGAAAGAGCTTGTGCCGGGATCTGAGTTTTTCAAGGGCCTGAAAGACGTTCCATCAGCGGGCATTAACTACATGTCATTCGGCGGCACAAAGACGGAACTGCTCACTCTATACAGAAGGGAAAAGCAGGGGGACAAATTGTATCCTAAACCGTTCCTGAAAATTCCTGATTCATTAATCAAAATATTCCCGTCATCCATACTCCCTGACGAGCTGAAACCCGGCAAGGGGGATTTTATGGTCACTGCTGAAAGTTCGGTAATGCCATGGGCGGAGAGACATATTAATTTGCCCGTCAATCATATTTCTATAGTCTGGAACAAAAGGGTGATAAGCAGTGTTAAAGAAGTCCTTGACGGAATATGATATACGGCGCTGCTCAAAAGTATACTTATCCTAAAGATTTATCAGGGGAAGTCGATACCATTGCAAGACATTGATTTTTATTATTTATCATAAAACAGTGCGGATTTATAAATTCATATCATAACGGTATAATAATATACTTAAAAAATGATCTCAATCGTAATCCCCACATACAATTCGTCCAGATTCATGCCTGACCTTCTGGAATCGATCTTTAAACAGGCCGTTGATAATATGGAGGTCATAATCGTTGATGACTGCTCAAAGGATGACACCGTAGAAATAGCGAAGAAATATCCGGCAAGGGTCCTTCAGATGGAGAAAAACGGAGGGCCGGCCAGGGCAAGGAACAGGGGGGTGAAAGAGGCCAAAGGGGATATCATTTTCTTCCTCGACTCCGATGTGCTCGTTCTGGACGGCACGGTCAGGGAGGTTAAGGACTACTTTGAAAAAAATCCCTCTGCAAACTGTGTGATTGGAGTATGCGCGACAGAACCTTTAAACCGTGGTTTTGTGCCGACCTATATGGCGATGTTTGAATATATCCACCTTGTCAGCGCAAGGGAAGGCAAGGTCAGCGTGTTTGCCCCGAGGTGCGGCGCGATTAAGAAGGAATTGTTTCAAAGGGTAGGAGGGTATGACGAATCATATAAGGGGGCGGATGTCGAAGACTTCGAACTTGCCCGCAGGATTATCAAGGTAGACAGTATTTTCCTGGACCCGAAAATGCTGGTTAGACATCAGTTTGTCAATAATTTCAATGAAGCAGTAAGAAATTATTTTAAACGCGCGGTCATGTGGATACATTTGTTTCTGAAGGACCGGCAGTTAGACAACGCAGGGCCAACCTCACCGAGTAATGGGATTGCGGCGATCTGTTCCTTTCTGAGTTTTATCTCACTATTTTTCATGCCCGCTATACCGGCGGCCAGGAATATTTTTGGGGCCTTAGTAATCATCTTCATTATATCGAACCTGAAATGGTGGAACTTCATGCGCAGGGAAGCCGGCCTTTTGTTTGCAGTCAGGGCGCTTTTCTTGAATTATTTATTAGGCATAGATATTATTGTAGCTACAATTTACGGACTCGTCAGTTATCCGCTTAAGAAGTAAGAGAAGCTTCTATAAATAAATTTTCGTGAATATTATGAAATCCAGGAACAATTTTATTCTTCTGGCCTATCCAAATGCCAGTCCTTTCCCATATCATGCATGGACCCCACTGGCAATTCTGTCTCTGGGCGCATATCTGGAGCAGCACGGTATTTCTGTTGAATACTTTGACGAGAGGATACATAAAAAGGAAAGATTTAAGGAACTGGTTGCAAGAAACCCTCTCATGATAGGTCTTTCCACGATGACCTGTTTCCAGATAAAGAACACTCTCCGGCTCGCAAAACTTGTCCGCAGGATCAATCCTGACATCCCGCTTGTATGGGGTGGAACACATCCATCCATGATGGCAGAGCAGACGCTTGAGTCAGAGCTTGTTGACTTTGTTGTGAAAGGGGAAGGAGAACAGACGCTGCTGGAACTCGTCAGGGCAATGCAGGACGGGAAGAAAGATTTCAGCGGCATCCTGGGCCTTGGATGGAAGGGCAATGGAAAGAATACACTGAACGAGGACAGGGATTTTCTGAATATAGAAGACCTGCCCTTCCCATATGAGGGTAAAGGGAAAGAAATACTTTTGGAGTACATAAGAAGATCGACTGATACTCTGGAAAATATCGGATATGAATCCTCAAGGGGGTGTCCGCATAAATGCGGGTTCTGCTATAACGTCTTTTTCCATAAAAATGTTTGCAGGGTCAAAAGTCTTGAGAAAGTCAGGACCGAGCTGCTGAAACTCAAAGAACTCGGAGTTAATAAACTGACCTTCTACGACGATACCTTCCTAGCTGGCAAAAAGGATTTGATGGTCAATATCCTTGAACTTTTAAAGGAGCTGAACTTTAAATGGATCGCCAATGTAAGGATAAATACTTTTACCCCTGAACTGATCAGAAAGTTTAAAGAGGGCGGGTGTGTATATCTCTTTTTCGGCGTTGAATCACCTGATGACGAAGTCCTGAAATTTATCAGAAAGGGGCAGAACAGGAAAATGATTGATGCAGGTATTGAGGTAGCTTCCAGGGGAGACATCCCGACCCTGTACTCATTGCTCATTGGACTGCCGGGCGAGACAGAAGAACAGATGAACAGGACCCTGGATTTTGCAGATGAGATACGCAGAAGACATCCGGGAGCTGAAGTGCCTATCCAGCCTTATGTGCCTTTGCCCGGGACCTTGCTTTATAAGGAAGCATTAAAGCATGGATTTAAGGCACCGACTCATCTTGAAGGCTGGAAGAACTTTACCAATGATGAAGTGAGAAACCCGTGGATTAAGAACCCGCGTCTGCTCAATGCCATTTACATCAACTCATTTCTGGCTTTCCGGTATGACAGGTTTCTAAAGAATTTCTGGAGCAAGATCGTATTCGGCCCTCTGCATGCATTGTCTCTCTGGAGATGGAGGAAGCGAAACTACACATGTTTTTTTGAGCTTTACCTTTATCTGGCCTACAAGCGCTCGGGCAGGTTTTTTATCTGGCTGGAAAAACTGATAAAGAACTAACGGATTATGAACATCATTAAAGATCTCCGGGCCTACATCGATATCCTGAAAAAAGAAAACGAGGTGATCTTTGTTGATGACCCTGTCGATCCTTATCTTGAGATAGCCGAGATACACAGAAGGGTGATTGAAAAGGGTGGACCTGCGCTCTTTTTCAGAAATGTTCAGGGGAGCAGATTCCCTGTTGTAACAAACCTCTTCGGCACGGAACGCAGGATGGACCTTGCCTTTGGAAAGCGGCCTGTGAAATTTGTCAATGACGTGGTCAAATTTGCTGAAAGAATCATGCCGCCGGACATGGGCAAGCTCTGGAGCGGGAAAGGGCTTCTAATGCAGGGCCTTAAGATCGGCACGAAGAAGGTCAGGAACGCTCCCATACTCGATAACCTTCAGAGGCCGCCGCGTTTGACAGAACTGCCGATGCTCACTTCATGGCATTCAGACGGCGGCGCGTTTGTTACCCTGCCGCTGGTTTATACAGAACACCCTGAAGGCAAAGGCCATAACCTTGGTATGTACAGGATACACAGATACGATGACAGTACAACTGGTATACATTGGCAGATACATAAAGGCGGAGGATATCACTATAACGTTGCCGAACAAAGAAACGAATCCCTCCCTGTAAGCCTCTTCATCGGGGGGCCGCCGGCGCTTATTCTTTCGGCAATAGCCCCTGTACCAGAAGATGTTCCTGAACTTGTTCTGGCATCACTCCTTTTGGGAAAGCGGCTTGACATGATAGATGATCCCCTCGGCGGACATGCGCTCGTGGCTGATGTGGAGTTTGCTATCAAGGGTGAGGTTCCACCATTTATCAGGCGGCCTGAAGGTCCGTTCGGCGACCACTTCGGTTATAACTCTCTGCGTCACGACTACCCGGTATTTAATGTAAATCGCCTCTACCACCGCAATGATGCAATCTATCCGGCAACGGTTGTGGGCAGGCCCCGGCAGGAGGACTATTATATCGGCGACTATCTTCAGGAGCTGCTCTCACCGCTTTTTCCGCTTGTCATGACCGGTGTCAAACAGTTAAAGACTTTCGGCGACACCGGCTTCCATTCCCTTGCTGCTGCCAAAGTCAATAATCGTTACCCGAGAGAGGCCTTTGCAGCTGCGATGAGGATACTCGGTGAAGGCCAGTTATCGCTTACAAAATTCCTGATCGTGACTGACGGGGACATTGATATAACTGATTTCGCGAAGCTCTGGGAACATGTCCTTGAACGGGCCAATTGGCAGACAGACCTGTTCGTATTTGACAATGTTTCACAGGACACGCTTGATTATACAGGTCCGTCGGTAAACAGAGGCTCAAAGGCCGTGCTCATGGGCTTGGGGAAAGATCCTCTCAGGAAGCTGCCGGGGGATTTTAAAGGGACATTGCCTGACGGCTGTGAAAAGCCCGTGGTATTTCTGCCCGGTACTCTCGTGCTTCAGTGCAGGAATTATGAATACGACCCGGCACTGGGCGGTAAGGTTGCAAATCACAAAGGGCTTGAAGAGTGGCCGGTAATCCTGCTCGTTGACGACAGCAGGGCCGCAACGCTCAATATGAAAGAGTTTCTCTGGACCTTTTTCACACGATTCGAACCTGCCGGTGATATCTCTGGGAATAAACCTGAGAGCCGCAGGTTTCATACAAGGCTGAGCGAACCGGTGGTCTTTGACTGCCGCATGAAACCCTGGTACCCGCCGGTGCTGGAGGTGGATAAAGAGACAAAAGAAAAGGTGGATGGAAAGATTGCCGCGATAGTGCCTGCAAAGTGGAGGTAGTTGGGCTATAATGCAGTCATTGGAAAATGAATTATTTAACTTGATGAATTATTAATTAGATTATGCATATAGCTTTGAATAAAAATATACATCACTCCCTTGATTGAAATTGCGTTTAAGGTATCAAAAAATAATTCATTTTCCAACGCCTGCATTATTGCAAAGGCATTATCAGTGTTGAAGAGGTTTTAATGTCAATAATTTCAGTCTTGCCTGACCTTCTGATAAATAAAATAGCCGCCGGTGAAGTAATAGAGCGGCCAGCGTCTGTTGCCAGAGAGCTTATCGACAATGCCATTGATGCAGGCGCCACTGAAATAGAAGTTGAAGTGCTGCACGGCGGCAAGAAACTGATCAAGGTTTCGGACAACGGCTGCGGCATGGACAGGGAAGACGCGGTAATGTGTTTTGAAAGGCATGCTACAAGCAAAATCAAAACAGAGGAAGAGCTTTTTGATATTTCCACACTCGGGTTCAGGGGAGAGGCATTGCCTGCGATAGCGTCGGTTTCTAAGATAACGCTTACGACAGCTGCCGCAGGGGCTGATTACGGAATAAAGGTGGAAATCGGGGCGGACCACAATAAGGAGATTTCCGACGCCCCGCCGATCAACGGGACGACAATGGAGGTCAGGGACATATTTTACAACACCCCTGCGAGGCGGAAGTTTTTAAAGACCAACCCGACAGAACTTTCTCATGTAATTGAAACAGTGGTCCAGAAGGCATTTGCATATCCGGGGATCTCCTTCAGGCTAATTCACAATGACAGCGAGGTGCTGAACGCGCCTTCTGCGTCAGATATCAAGGAGAGGTTCAGGCAGTTATACGGGGATGAAATGGCCGCTGAATTTCTGGATGTAAAAAAAGAGTCTAAAGCAATAACGGTCCATGGTTTTACTTCATCGCCTGATTTTACACGGGCTGCCCGGAGTCATCAGCTCATATTTATTAATAAGCGTCCTGTAAAAAATCCGACGGTCAACCACGCGGTCTACAATGCGTATGACAACCAGATACCGAGGGACCGGCATCCGGCATATTTCCTGTTCATTGATATTGATCCCCGGAATGTTGATGTTAATGTCCATCCGGCAAAACGTGAGGTGAAGTTTGAACGGCCGGATGACATACACCGGTTTGTGAGGGCAGCTGTCTATGAAGCGCTTAATCCCGGGCAAGAGATAGACGTAACCGCTCCTTCAGTATTTCAGAGTGCCGGATTCCGAAGAAGCACAGGATATCAAAATATACAGAGGGATTATCCGTCTGTAAGTGAGCCCGCCTCCGGGATATTTAATAATTCACAAACGGACATTTTTTCTTCCGGTATTACTCCCGATATAGCGTCTTTTTTTCATATAGGGGAATCATTCATTGCGACTGCAGCAAAAGATGGTCTGCTGATCATCGACCAGCATGCGGCCCACGAAAGAATTATGTACGAAAAGTTCCTGAAGAAGACTTCGATTGAGTCAGAGCCGCTTTTTCTTCCTTTAAGGATAGAACTGCCGGTGAAGGAATATAATCTAATAATCAAGCACAAAGCTATCCTCCAGGGCCTTGGGCTTGATATCGAGGAGTTCGGTGGTAATAACATCATTGTCAGGTCGATACCACGGGCGCTTAGTAAGGCGGATACGAAGGGGCTGCTCCTGGACATCGCATCAGCCATTCTTGAGGAGGAGACCATCGGCGTTAAAAGAGATATAACAGAAGAGGCCCTTTTAAAAAATATAGCCGCCAGGATAGCCTGCCACAAATCAGTCAGGGGCAGCGAGCACCTCAACAATGAAGAACTCTCAAGGATGATGTCTGATCTCGATAAGGCAGACGAGCCCGATAAATGCCCCCACGGACGTCCGACAAGGATCTATCTTTCACTGGATGATCTGAAGAAGATGTTTAAGAGGAAATGAAACATTAGGTTGTTCTTGCAGCAGAGATGCCCTCTTTCAGTCTGTTCAACTGTGACAATATATCTTCAAATTTGGCAGCCCTATCCAGTGATCCACTGATCATAGCCTGAACCAATCTGAATTTGGAATGCTCGCCCGTTTCATTATCTAATATTTCTTTTACCTTTTCGAGTGTGTATTGATCAGCGATTTTTGCCATATCACTGCCGAGAAGGCTGAATCCCAGCCTTCCTTATGTTAAATTCACTTTCTTTAAGTAGATCTATTATTTCATCTTCATAGAGCCTGTTTTCGACATCCGCCCGATTATAGTTGTTCATAATGAATAGTATGTCATCAGCATCCAATTTTCTCTCCGGGTATTTTTCTTCCCAAGATATTAACTTCATAAGGACCAGTCCCGGCAAGGTTGGGAGTTTAATGTCAAGAATAGGATCGCTGCATATTCGCACTAAAATGGAATATTCATAAGCCTCTTCGAATCCCATCATGCTCATGAATATCTCATGTTCAGGAGGCCAGGTCACTTTCTTATTCTTGTCTGTTATAGGAGTAAAGGGGACGATATCAACAGGTCTCTCGTTGTATAGGAGCCTTTGCGCTTCTTTTGCATCAGCAAACTTTCCCGTTGCAATGAGAGATTTTGACAGTTCGTTGATTGATTCCAGTCAACGACATCTACCCCAATATATACATCCATAGTAGCGCGATGCGGTTTTACATTGTAGCAGTGCTGTAATATGAGGTCCCTTGCAGTGGCTCCTACAACAAAGAAGGCTATATTCAAAGAATCGGCAACTTCTTTGATCTCTCGAAGAACATCAACGGTATCGGGATCAATCTTCCCTGACAAGTCGAATGATATGTTGCTCATATATAATTTTTGCAGCATTTATATTTCTCTGGTCGTTTGTTGCTATTAAATCTGCATAAACAAGCAAAGGATGTACGGTTTCTTCATAATTAGTTTGCTTTGTTGGTTTCCAAAATCCTTCCAGTACTTCTATATTTCCTGCCGGATCTTTTCTTAATCGATTATCAATAAGAAAATTATTCAAATGTGCCCGGTCTGTATAAATGGTTGCTACTGCCGGTTGAAGGTAATGTGTTATTTTTGCTGCTGCAACTTCTCCACCCCATTGTGCTATTTCATGGTCCAGTTTTTTGTTTTGCCTCCAGTCCTCCTCCCCTTTGAACCGGCCCAATAGTAGCTTTGGCCGCAGCTGTTGGGGGTAGGTAGTTACCCACAGCGCAAAAAACTTATCTCTATCAACAAATTTTTTCCCACCTTTGTCCATATCCAGAAGATATCCCATTTCCTTTAAATCTCTCATTATCCATCCAACAGTTCCGAGGGCCACATCTGCTTCTGCAGCTATTTCTCGATAAGGCCTGTTTTCTAAACCTGGATTACAAAGAAAAGCGTATAATGATACTCCCCGAGGCAAGCCTACGGGGTATCTAAAGAAACAGTGACAACTGATCTTTGTGTAATTGTTCGTACTCGTTTGTGCGCCCTTGCTCTTTGACATATTTGGTGATTGTGGTTTCATTCCCTTGTTTACCTACTGTTGAAACATAATATCCACTTGTCCACAAATGTGCTCCCCACAATTTCTTCTTCAGTTCAGGCATAACGCTCCAACACATAGCGTGCTGTTATGCTTTTTATCATAGTTACCAGTTTTGTCAGTACTGATTGCACAAGAAAATATACATGATCTCGATCTGTTCCTATCTCAACAAAATGTACCTCATACCTCTTTTGCATCTCTAAGCAAATATCCCGTATCGCTGTATCTACTTTATTGTCTATAACCACTCGTCGATACTTGGTTGGTAATACAATATGATATAGTAATATTGTTACATTATGGCTCTTATGTATATAGATGCTCATCCCATCTATTATACTCGCCGCAAGCGGCGGGGAATTATACCCTAAAAGAGATTAAGAGATAATTAATCGTCTTTGTAAATCTGTAAGTTACCACAGGGGACATGACTTTCTGACAAGAAGGCAGGAATGAGCATGATAAACTTTGCCTTATCTTTTATATCCGGGATTGCCGCCTTCAACTTCTTCTCATGTTTCCCCGTATCAATTAGTGCACTCTTTATTGTGACAGCAAGTTTTCTGTTTTTCAGCCGATATGCAAACAAGAAAAAGATCATTTTATTTATCTTCACCGTGGTATTCGGTTTTTTCTACAGCCATCTCAGGCAGGACACCCTCCCGGAGATAAAGTTTCCAGACAAAGATATATACATTGAAGGAACAATAATTGATGTCCCTGAGATGTCCGGAGAAAAGCTGCGCTTCACGATTAGTGAGGTAGTTATAGAAGATCATGGTATTGATGGCAATGTACGCCTTGTGGTTATACCGGAGTTGTATGGAGATGATTTTGATGAAAGCCGGGCCGGACCGGGCGACAGGATCACGGCTTTCGCCAGACTGAGAGAGCCGGGCACCTACCGAAATCCCGGAGTGTATTCATATGATCTGAAGAAGGAAGGTATTATCGCCACTGGCTATATAAAGCAGATGAAAATTATTGACAGGGAAGGCGGCCTTCTGGCCTGGATATCCAGAATACGACAGGAACTCGGCAGGGTAATAGAGAAGAGCCTGAGCAGGGAAAACGCGTCTTTTCACAATGCCATGATAACGGGACTGACAGGCGGCATCAGCCGGGAAATGAGAGACGCCTTCGGCTCAACAGGGCTGGCGCATGTCCTCAGCATCTCCGGCACCCACTTCGGTCTGCTTGCCTTTATCTTCTTTACAATCACGAAGTCAGGCATCAAGTGTCTTCCAATCAAATGCCTCACCAGGATGACGTTATATATAACTCCGTCCCAGATAGCCGTCGGATTAACATTGCCTGTGCTGGCCGTATATGCGGCGCTTTCAGGCTTGAGCACTCCGACGATCAGGTCTTTCATAATGGTTTTTATTTACATGCTCGCATTACTGCTTGGTAGAAGGGAACAATGGCTTAATTCCCTGTCCATTGCGGCAACCCTTATTCTCCTCTGGAATCCGGATGCGCTGTTTGAGCTGTCATTTATACTGTCCTTTGCAGCGGTCCTTTCCATCGGGTATGTTTTGGAGCAAAGGACGAGAATTGCAGAAGATAATCCCCCTCAGTCCCCCTTTAAAAAAGGGGGAGCTTCAATTACAAGTTTAGATAACCCGGGGTCTCTTTTTAGCAGGGAGGGGATCAAAGAAGCGCTCAAGAGCATATATGAAAAAATTGGAACAGGGACATTCATGACTATTGCCGCTGTACTGGGGACAGCGCCGTTTGTCGCCCTTTATTTCAAACAGTTCCCATTGATATCGCCGCTGACAAACCTTGTCGTGACCCCGCTTATCTGTTTTGTGGTCCTCCCGCTCGGACTTGTTTCCAGCTTTATCGCGCTTATATTTAATATGTCTTTTATGCCGTTAAATGGGTTAATTGATACACTGACGAATTTTACGCTGAGACTCATAAAAAGTTTTACGAATATTCCGTATGCGAATGTTCACATCCACAACCCTTCATTTCTGATAATAGCGGGGTACTTCTTTTCATTGATATTTCTTGTTAAAAGCAAACGGAAATGGAGAGCTGTGCCCCTGGCCCTTATCATCGGCATTTATTTGGCCGGTCCATATCTGAAAGAGGACAAGCTGTCAGTCACTTTTTTAGATGCAGGGCAGGGGGACTCTGCTGTAGTTGAGCTGCCTGACGGAAAGATTATGCTTATCGACGGAAGCACACTGGAGCCGGATATGGGGCGCATGGTCATTGCGCCATATCTGTGGTCAAAGGGTATAAGGAAGGTTGACTATATGGTAATGAGCCATCCTCATCCTGACCATTACGGCGGACTTATATATGTTGCGGACAATATGGATGTCGGAGAGATATGGTTTAACGGCATTATATCTGATGGAGCGGAGGAATTATTCAGGAGGGCAGCAATAAGAAGCATCCCATACGAAATTCTAAAGCGGGGAGATATGCTTGAAGGTAATGGATACAAGATTTACGCGTTCCATCCTTATGATGAATTCTACGCAAGCTCGGCCACAGAGGAATATTCCACCAGGAACAGCGATTCCCTGGTCCTGAAAATAGAATCCGAAGATGCCTCGCTTCTATTTACCGGGGACATTGAACAAGAGGCTGAAGAGGACATTTTACATCTTGGCAGCCGCCTCAAAAGCGATATAATTAAAGTCCCCCATCACGGAGGAAGGACCTCAAGCTCCGGGGCTTTCATTAATGCTGTCGGCCCTCAAATAGCGGTCATAAGCGTTGGCAGGGGCAATTCCTTCGGACATCCGCATAAGGACACCCTTGAGAGATATGAAAGGGGTGGGACGAGGGTCTTCAGGACAGACATGAACGGAGTTGTTACCATAAGCCGCAGCCGGAATTCTTATCAGGTCAAAACATATGAAGACAGCGTGTTTAAAAGGGTCGAGTCCTGGAGGGATGAAATGAGGAATTCAAAACTGCTGTTTTAAAGGAGCCATCCGGATTAGAGAGAATTTCTATTTCCGGCTTTTTATCATCGCATCAAGTTCCTCTGCAAGTGCCTTGTTTAATGCCTTTAGCGCCTCAAGCTCCTTTTTAGCGGCAGGGAGCAAAGACCCGCCCAGTTTTACATAAACGATTCCGAGATGAAAGTGTGCCTCGGCGAATTGCGGTCTTATTTTCAGGGCCTTCTTGTATGCTTCAGCCGCTTCCTGATATCGTTTGAGATCACTTAATAAATTGCCGAACGTATAGTGAGTTTCCGCGTTACCGGGATTGACCCTGATAGCGGATTCCATGGCGTTAACAGCTTCCTTCTCGTTGCCGAGCATTGAAGACACAATTCCTAAAGATACAAGTGCCTCCTCAAACTTCGGATCGATTTTAACGGCGTTTTTATATGAAGCCAGCGCTTCATCATACCGGTGAATGCTGTAATATGATTGTCCCAGGGAGAAATACGCCTCCGCATAGTCGGGGTTTAATTTAATTGCATGCTTAAAGGCGTCGATTGCTTCCGAATATTCCGCATTCGCTGCATTCTCCATCCCGATGTCAAAGAAGGTTGCTGCCGTGGGCTTCTGGGCATAGCTATTGACAGATGAAAGACACAGGGAAAGAGCGATAAACAGGAAAAGGTTATAAGCTGATTGTAATCGCATGCTGATAATTCTACAGAAAATGGTTTTGTTTGTAAACAGAATTATATTTACCCGAATAATGCAGACATTGGTAAATAATCTATTTAACTCGATGAACTCATTATCAAATTATGCATGTATCGTTGAATGGAACATATATAAATACCTTGATTTGAATTGCGTTTAAGGTATCGAAAAATAAATTATTTCCCAACACCTGCATTATTCTAAAAGAATTATATTGGTTTAAATGATACTAACTTACCCGCCAATTTTGGACATTGCTTTTAAATGTCCGCCGGCGGAGGGGTCTTCATTAAGAAGATGTCTTTGGGGCTTGATTTTGACCGCCCTGAGAAATAATTTTTCCATTTCATCATCTGAGGCGCCTTCCCTCATGGGGGTCTTGATGTCGACTTCGTCTTTGGAAAAGAGACACGGCCTGATCTTTCCGTCAGCAGTGAGCCTGAGCCGGTTGCAATAGCCGCAGAAATGGTCGCTTAAGGGGCTGATTATACCTATAACTCCCGCGGCGCCTTTGAACCTGTAATTCCTTGAAGGGCCCCTTCCCTTGAATTTAAGACGCTCCAGATTGCCGAGGCCCGATATCTGTTTCAGTATCTCGGCTGAACTTACGCATTTGTCTTTGGCCCAGACTCCGTTACAGCTGGCAGGCATGAATTCGATGAATCTTATATGGAAATTGTTTTTCAACGTAAGAGACGCGAAGGATGATATTTCGCCGTCGTTGATGCCGCGGATAGGAACGACATTTATCTTTACCGGAGTCAGGTTGACCCTTTCAGCTTCCCTGATGGATTCCCAGACTCGTTCAATGTCCCCTTCTTTTGTTATCTTCCTGTAGATTTTTGCGTCCATTGTGTCAAGGCTTATATTTACACGATCAAGCCCCGCCTGTTTGAGGTCTCCCGCAAGTCCTGCAAGAAGCATCCCGTTGGTTGTGAGGCTTAAATCACGTATGCCTGTTTTCTTGAGCGATGAGACCAGTTGAAGGATATTTTTTCTTACAAGGGGTTCTCCGCCGGTGATACGGACCTTTCTCAGCCCATGATTGTGGGCGATCCGGACGAACCTGACTATTTCCTCATCAGTCAGGACCTCGGATTCTTTAAAGTACTTGAGGCCCTTTGAGGGCATGCAGTAAATGCACTTAAGATTGCATTTGTCCGTTATCGATACCCGCAGATAATCAATCCTGCGGTTGTATGAATCCTTTATGGGCTGAGTTATTTTCTTCATTTGGCTGATTGTAACTAGCTGTCAGCTTTTACTTCCCGAACGGACATACCGGATAACGGCATGTTTCACACTTCAGGCAAAGTCCGCCGTGTCCCAGTTCGGCAAGCTCCCTTCTGCCGATCTTCTCTCCCGCCAGTATCCTCGGCAGGACCAGATCAAATACGGTGATGTCCGCGTACATGCCGCAGGCGGGAATGCCGAGAATCGGGATTATTCCTGTTGGGGCATGCTGCGATACTCCCCTGCCTAAATATGCTACCAGAAACATCGAGCCGGGCAGGACCGGCGATCCGTAATGCATTTCTTCAACTCCTAAATTCCTGATTGCAAACCTCGTAACATCGTCCGGGTCTACGGACATGCCGCCTGATGTTATGATAAGGTCGGCCCCGGCATCAATCAGTTCCCTGATCCTGTCTTCGATTATCTTTACATCATCCGGGGCAAAGCGCACACCGATGATTTCTCCGTCAAAGGCTTTTATTTTTTTCCTTATTACAGTCTCAAAGGCGTCCTTGATCCTGCCGTGATATACTTCATTGCCTGTGATGACTATCCCTGCCTTCGGCTTTCGGATTTCCTTTACACTCAGGACTCCATGAGCGCTCTCAGCTATTTTTACCGCTTCATCAACTATGGATTTTTTCACCACAAGAGGGACCGCCCGTGTACCGGCCACAAGCTGCCCCTTTTTTACAACTGAATTATTGTGGATGGTTGCGCACATAACTTCGCCGAGCATGTTGAATCCGAGGAGCGCTTCACGGTTGATGTTCAGCAGGCCGTCTCTCTCTGCAACAAGGTTTATCTTGCCCTCGTTCGGCTCTCCGGCCGGCTTCACCCCCTTGCCGGCCAGCGCTACTGCCATAGCGCCGGCTGCGTCGTTTTCATGCATTTCGTCCTCTTTGATTTCGAGGATAAAGAGGTGTTCCTTCCCCAGTCGTTTTAAATGTTCGATATCTTCTTCACGTACGATATGCCCTTTTTTAAAGGCCCTGCCCTTGAAGTCACCCGGTCTTATCTCCGTAATATCATGGGGCAGTATCATCCCCACAGCTTCGGCAACGGGAACTGTTTTTGTGCCGGAACCGCTGTTATTGTTATCTGTTTGACAGGCGTCACACATGGTCCCTCCTAATTATCTTTTCTTTTTACTGTTGCCGAAAATATCAAGGAACTTCTTGTCGAGCAGTTCATTTATCCCCTCTTCGAGCAGTTCAAATTTTCTTAGAAAGTCTTTAGCTTCCTCGGTCAATACTGCTCCGCCGCCATTAACGCCTCCTGCCTGCCTTTCCACAAGCCTGCTCCCGATACGCTCTTCCATGGACTGAATATAACTCAATGCCTTCCTGTATGAGATATGGATGTCTTTCGCTGCCTTATTGATAGATCCCAATCTGTCGATAGCCTTGAGGAGCGCTTCCCTGCCGCTGCCGAATAATGGTTTCCCCTCCGCCTCAATCCATATCTTTGATCTCACTTCCATGCTACCGTTATAACATATATGTCATAACGGTGTCCAGAAAAAAATATAGGGGCGAGGTTGTCTCGCCCCTGATGTTAACAAACGTACACATAAAATAGGGCGGGAAAATCCCGCCCCTACAATGCCCTATAATATGATCCTATCGCACAGGCCTTGCAAAGCGTCCTGCCTTCTGAAACAACGTCTCTGTTGTCCTGGACATGCTCTCCGCAATTCACACATTTGACCCTTCTTTTGGGTCTCCCCGGCATGTCCTCTTCAGGAATTTTGACTTCAACTTCCTTCCATTTAAAAAGCTCTTCAACGGGCATTATCTTATAAGCTTCAAGCTGGCATTTATATTTATCCTCAATGTCCGGGATATAATTCTTGGCTATGACTTTGGCCTCCTCTTTAGCGAGTATCCTCACTGCCCTGCCTGTTTCAAGGTTTACGAAAGTCGCCGCCATCTTTCCGTAATCCATAAATTTCAGGGACCTTTTCCCAAGGCTGCACCCGGTCACAGACTGGATGGCATCAGTGGCGCACCTGTCGATTTCAACATAGACCACCAGCTTTTTCCTGTCAGCTCCCTTTGGGTCATTTATTCCAATGAGGGCCAGTCCGTGTATGCTCAACCGCACGCCCAGCACCTGTCCGGGGCAAAGATGGCCGTGTGTCCTTACTGATTCTTCGAGCAGTTTTTCAAAATCCATATACGTTGACATAGCTGATAATTCTAATTCTTTTAAAATGACACATGCAGAAATTTCTTTCCGGCCTCTGTGTAATCAAATCTACAATCTTTGCAGCAGGCCTGTCAATAAAGCGTCTTTTGACCCATGTGGAAAATTTATATTAATGTCCCCCCTTTAAGACAGGCTGAACCGGTCAGCAGCAACAATCCGGGTCTCTCTATTGCTCTTTGATCAAGCTCTAATCTTCCTTTAATCTTCCACCTGATATGATGAAGTCAAAGACGAATTAAAATAAATTCAAACAATCAGCAGGAAAGGAGAACACAATGAAAACCTTATTAAATGTTCTGGCAGTATTTTTACTCCTGGCCTTAACAGGCGGCATGGTGTATGCCGGCGCGGTATGGGGCGCAAGATATGAGAGCAAGTTTTACGGGACTGTTGAAAAAATGCCCGAAGGGATTGACGGAGTATGGGTTGTGAACGGGAAGGAAGTGCTTGTAACAAAGGACACGATCATTAAAGAAAAGCATGGCAAGGCCGCGGTCGGGGCATATGTGGAGGTTGAAGGCAATCTCTCGGGTAAGGCATTTACGGCATATGAGATTGAGGTGAAAAGGGCCTTGTCCGAGCAGCCTGTTGGAAGTGAAATTAGAATGCAGCCATCTGGAAATGAAAATAGAATGCAGACGGATGGAAGTGAACTCAGGATCTCCGGCAAAGTGGAGAGAATTCCCGAAGGTCTGTTAGGCACATGGATTGTCAGCGGCAAGGAAGTGTTCGTATCAAAGGACACAGTGATTAATGAAGAGTCCGGCATGGCCGGGGTCGGAGCTATTGCGGAAGTCACAGGCATTCTTTCAGGAAAGACATTCCATGCCTACCGGATTGACATCAGAAAGGACAAAAAATAACAAGGTCAACGATGCGGTGCAGGGCATTTGCCCCGCACCCGGAAGAACAACAAGTAGTTCGAAAAAAAAGGAGTTTTGAGATGACACGCATTAAAGTCTGGGATTTTCCGACACGATTGTTCCACTGGCTGTTGGCAGTCACCTTTGCGGCAGCCTTCAGCATTGCACAATTCACGTCGGACGAGGCCCCTCTATTTCATATTCATGCGCTTCTTGGCCAGGCCGCTTGCAGGAGTTCTCTTTCTGCTTTTGACCGGATTCTGGACAGCAGGTCTTTTTAACGGCTACGATCCGAACTCCGGGCAGACGACTGTGCCGGGCATCGGAATCTCAGTTCAACTGGGCGAAAACGAGGACAAGGCAGAAAAACACGAAGGCAGGGACCGCGATCATCAGAAAAACGATGACGACTAAGTATGCCGGATGTTACAATCTCAGGTATAAAGAAAAGGATGGCGGCTGATACATGAAGGTACTGATTGTAGAAGACGAAAAAGATCTGGCGCTCACCCTGAAAAAAGGGCTCGAGGAAAATTCCTTTGCAGTGGATGTGTCCTATGACGGGGAGGAGGGGTTGTTTATGGCAGAGAACTATCCCTATGACGTTCTGCTTCTGGATATCATGCTTCCGAAAATGGATGGTCTTGCAATACTCAACACATTACGAAAGAAAAAGATCGACATGCCGGTGGTGATGCTTACGGCCAGAGGCGAGGTCGAAGACAGGATAAAGGGGTTGAACATCGGGGCTGATGACTATATCGCAAAGCCCTTTGATTTTTCGGAGCTGCTTGCAAGGCTCAGGTCCGTGATCAGAAGAAGCAAGGGGAAACCGGCCCCTGTGATTGTTATAGGAGACCTTACTATGGATACAAATTCCAGGGAAATCAGGAGAGGCGGGAGGGACATAAAGCTTTCATCCAGAGAATACAACATGCTTGAGTATCTCGCGCTGAACAAGAACAGGGTCATCGGCAGGACAGAACTCATGGAGCATATTTACGAAATGGACGCGGACCCTGACAGCAACATTATAGATGTCTACATCAACTATCTGAGAAACAAGATAGACAAAGATTTTGCCGTGCAGTTAATCCACACAGTCAGGGGCGCCGGATATGTCCTGAAAGAAGGAAAATGAAACTTGTACCGGGGTCCATAAAGGGAAGACTGCTATTATGGTTGTTCTCATTTGCGTCGCTTCTGCTGATTGCACTCGGGTTCTTTCTGTACAATAAAATAGGGGACATAGTAATTTCATCGGTTGATGATATACTCCACTCCCAGACCCAGCTTATCGTAGGGCTTCTGCACGAAGAAGATGGAGGGATTAATCTTGAACTTTCAGAGGTCATTTCAGGTGAATACTCAATCCCGCGGTCAGGGCATTACTATAAGGTTTTGATAAACGGCGAACCTGCGGCAATATCCCACTCACTCGTGAGCAGTGAATTTAATCTGGCGTCAGGGAAAATTGTCTCCGGTGATGAAAAACTCGGAGAGAAGATCTACCTGTCCGTCGGGCCTGACAATGAACCTTTGCGTGTGCTTCAGCATGACCTGGATTTCATGGGACAGCCGGTCAGTATATTTACCGCTGAAAGCCTGAGAGAGAGTCTCAGCATGATAAACAGGTTCAGATACTTTCTGTTTATCATAATCCCGTTAAGCATTCTGACAGGCGGACTTGTCAGTTTATGGATAACAAAAAAATCTCTGGACCCTCTCAGTATATTTTCCTCAAAGATAGAGACGATAACACACAAGACACTCAATGAAAGGATAGAAACGGAAGCGGAGGCAAGAGAGCTGATCGGGATCGCGTCGTCATTCAATAAAATGCTTGAAAGGCTCCAGTCCGCCTTTGACGCGGAGAAACGGTTAATAGCAGACGCCTCCCATGAATTAAAGACCCCTTTGTCCGTGATCAAAACCAAGTGCGATGTCCTCCTGCAAAAGGACAGGACAACAGATGAATACACGGCGGCATTAAACACAATCAGACATACATCTGACACGATGAAGAAGATTGTGGAAGACATGCTTTCCCTGGCCCGGCTC
This sequence comes from Thermodesulfovibrionia bacterium, assembly GCA_020053105.1. Classification (GTDB taxonomy): domain Bacteria; phylum Nitrospirota; class Thermodesulfovibrionia; order UBA6902; family UBA6902; genus UBA6902. The sequence goes on along the minus strand of JAGVNU010000042.1, from coordinate 55,214 downwards.
GATTCAGGCATACTCTCATCCGGAAGTTTTCAAATGATTCCCATAAAAAATATTCTTGAAAAGGCCGTGCAATTGGCGGGAGTCCTTGCCGGCAAGACCGGAGTAAAAATCAATCCGCGATTCAGGGACGCGGAAGATATGGACATAACAGGCGATCAGAATACATTAACAGAGGCCTTTCTCAATGTGATTGAAAATGCGGTAAGGTATAACAAGCCGGGGGGCGCCGTAGATGTTGCCCTTTCAAAAAACAGAGGCCATATTACTGTCATGATAAAAGATACCGGCTCCGGCATCCGAAGAGATGATATGGACAGAATATTTGACAGGTTCTACCGTTCGGATGTTTCACGCAGCGTTGAAGGATCAGGGCTTGGACTCAGTATAGCAAAGGCAATCATCGAGGCGCATAACGGGGGTATAAAGGCAGAGAGCGAGGCAGGACATGGGAGCTGCTTTACAATCATTCTGCCTGCTTGATTAATCCATAAAATAGGCGTTTCCATGAGACAGCTTTGCGTTTGATTACGGGCATAATCTTTGGGGCTCAGGTCATTAAACGCATATGTTACAATCTAGATTGAACAATGACACAGGACAATACAACTACTGACCGTTCATTTCTAACGCGCTTTGCGTGGCTGTCGATTTCCGCCGCAATTGTCACCATTGCGCTCAAGACTATAGCGTACCTGCTGACAGGTTCGGTGGGACTGCTTTCAGACGCGCTGGAGTCAATTGTAAACCTTGTCGGCGCAATCATGGCGCTGGCGATGCTGACGATAGCCGCCCGTCCTGCTGATGAGGACCATGCCTACGGACACAGCAAGGCCGAGTATTTTTCGAGCGGGGTGGAAGGGACATTGATTCTTATCGCTGCTGTAAGCATCGGTGTTGCGGCAGGGCAACGGCTTATCTCGCCAAGACCGCTTGAGCAGATCGGATTGGGACTGATGGTTTCAGTAGCGGCTTCTTTCGTCAACTTATTCGTTGCGCTTGTCCTGTTAAAGGCAGGTAAACGCCATAACTCAATCACTCTCAAGGCAAACGCACATCACCTGCTTACGGATGTGTGGACGTCAGTCGGCGTGTTGGCCGGTGTCGGCGCAGTGGCGCTGACCGGATGGCAACGTTTAGATCCTGTAGTCGCCTTAATTGTCGCGGGCAATATCGTCTGGTCAGGTGTCCGCATTGTGCGTGAGTCCATGCTGGGGCTGATGGATACGGCGCTGCCTGCAGAAGAACAGGATGCGGTGATGAAAGCCCTGCAGCCTTACATCCACGACGGCGTAGAATGCCACGCCATCCGCACCCGTCAGGCAGGGTCCCGCCGTTTTGTATCACTCCATGTACTTGTCCCCGGCATGTGGACTGTCGAGCGCGGGCATCAGCTCCTGGAATGTATAGAGGCCGACATCCGCAGCGCCCTGCCGAATGTCAGCGCATTTACTCATCTGGAGTCCCTGCATGACCCTGCTTCATACGAAGACCTCGATCTGGACCGCTGTGAAAAAAGGCCTGAGGGTACGCAGGGAGAAAAGAAGGAGTAAGCCGGACGTTCCTTCCTCATTATTCAAGCATACTTGAATAATGCTCCTCATGTTGCTATTTAATTCTTGCTGTTTAACCTGATGGTAGATTTTATGGGATGCGGCAATCGGTAAGACACCAATAGAAGCAGCAATTACGTTGGCTGGCAAAATTACATATGATTTAAAAACACTTACCCCCAATATCGAAGAATTTCTTTCCCGCTGTGATGCCTTTTTACAAGTAAATAAAGACACGGATGTATCTAATTTTGTCGGTGATTGTAAGAAGGTCATTCTTGATCCACGCCTGAAAATTTTCACAACAAACTATGACTTGTGCTTTGAACGGGCGGCTGGCGACCTGGGATTAGTGGTCATTGACGGGTTTTCTTTCATGCAACTGCGCAATTACGATTCCCCGTTTTTTTGGGTACGACATCGTAGGACGCCCACGTGCCAGCGAAGATCAAGGAAGTTACCTTGAAGGTGTTTTCCACCTTTACAAACTACACGGCTCTATTGACTGGGCCCGTAGCCATGACGGTAGTATTGAGGAAAAGCAAAAACCCTCGTCAAATTGACTATATTGCCGCCAAATCTTGCGCCTTACATCCTGCATCCTGTATCCTGTATTTATGTCATTTAAAATAATCTCCGTAACCGGGGCCCACAGCAGCGTGGGAAAGACAACGCTCTGCTCGATCCTGCTTGAAAACCTCAAAGGCTTCGGTGCTGTCAAATTCACAAAGACCCCTCTCTATACTTCTGTCATTGATGATCCTGACATCATCATGCAAAAAGACAAAGATACCGCAATCATGTCCCGGTCCGGCGCTGAAAAGGTTGTATGGGTAAAAAGCAGCGGCAGCGATCTGGAACATGATTTGGGTCTTGCGATGGGCATGATGGATGGGCTTAAAGGTGTAGTGTTTGAGGGTAACAGTCCTGCAAAATATCTGAATCCCGATCTGATTATATTTATTATCGGAGAGGACGGACAGATAAAACCATCGGCCAGAGAGCTGAGTGAAAAGGCAGATGTCATCGTTATTAATTCCCCCCGGCAAATAAAAAATTCTTCTTCAATGACCTCTCTATCACAAAAAAATGCCCTGACTTTCCGGATAGACCTGATAAAAAAACAGGGCGAAATTGACAAATTCATTGCCTATATCAAAAAATATATAAACTAATTACAGGTACAATATAATAGAATTAAGAATATTCTGATTAACGCCGAGATATAATTAATGTGTAAACTACATTAATTGTCTGGTCGATAAACATCCGACAGCTAAGGAGTATATAATTTTGCAGATGGAAATAAATGTCCTTTTATTTGAACTGGCGCTTACCTTTTATTTTATAGCCACAATCGCAGGAATAGTAGAGATCTTCCGGGGGAAAAAAACCTCTTCCCGGCTGGCGTTTTATCTTGCGGCAACGGGTTTTCTTTTTCACACCGCAAATATAATTGTAAGGTACATTCAGGGCGGGCATATCCCCGTCACGAACATGCACGAGGCAACCTCATTCTTTTCATGGTGTGTGCTGATATTGTTCTTTTTCCATGAACTCCGTTATAAGCTCGGGCTGCTGAGTTCGTTTATCATGCCCATAGTTTTTCTACTTATGTTTTCAGCTTCAATTTTCCCTCGTGAGATAAAGGCCTTAAGCCCGGTGCTTCAAAGCTACTGGTTCGGTATCCATGTGATACTGGCCTTTCTGGGCGATGCCGCTTTTGCAATGGCTTGCGGCATCGGAATCATGTATCTCCTGCAGGAGCGTTTCGTGAAATCAAAGCACCTGGGAGGGCTGTTTCAGAAGCTGCCGAGCCTTCAGGTCCTTGACGATATTAACTACCACCTCATAACACTGGGGTTTCCGCTTTTGACCTTTGCGATGATCACCGGTGTAATATGGGCCAACTCCGCCTGGGGAACTTACTGGAGATGGGACCCAAAAGAGGTATGGTCCCTCATAACATGGCTTATTTATGCGCTTGTACTCCATTTGCGGCTTACCGTCGGATGGCGCGGCAAAAAGGCGGCCATTCTCTCGATCGTCGGCTTTGTAATAATAATATTCGCCTTCTATGGTGTTACCCTTATCCTGAAAGGAAGTCATGTATTCATGTAAGTGATGTGATGAGTAATGCGTGATATGTGACTACTCTTACTCATTACTCATCACTTTTATTAAATATGGAAATATTAGTAGTCGGACTAAACCACAAGACAGCGCCTATCGAGGTCAGGGAAAAAGTGGCCTTTAACGGCCCCAAGCTTGAAGAGGCCGTGAATATCCTGAAGACCTCCGATGTGGTAAAAGAAAATATCATATTATCAACATGCAACAGGGTTGAAATATATGCGGGGGTAAATGAAATCAATGCCGGGGTCGAGGGCATAAAAGATTTCATATCGGATTTCCATAAAGTGCCGAAGGCGCTCCTTGATAAATCCCTGTACATCCATAAAGGCCAGGAAGCGATCAGACACATGTACAGGGTTGCGGCAAGCCTTGACTCCATGGTTGTCGGAGAGCCGCAGATCCTCGGCCAGTTAAAGGATGCTTATGACGCTGCCCTTCAGAATAAAACTACCGGCATGTATCTCAACAAACTGATGCGGAAATCCGTTTCCGTGGCAAAGCGTGTCAGGACAGAGACAAAGATCGCGGAAAGCGCCGTCAGTATCAGTTTTGCGGCCGTTGAACTCGCCAAAAAAATATTTGACGACCTGTCCTCAAAATCCTTTATGCTTATCGGCGCCGGCGAGATGGCGGAACTCGCTGCCAGGCATCTGATAAACAGCGGGATAAAAGACGGTTATGTAACCAATCGTACAACGGCACGGGCGGAAGAGCTTGCCCATGAGTTCCGCGGGAAGGTGGTCCTGTTTGATAATTTTACGCAGGAATTGCGACATATTGATATTGTCATCTGCTCTACCGGGGCCCCGCATTATATCTTAATGAAAGAACAGGTCCACAGGATAATGAAAGAAAGAAAGCAGAAGCCCATGTTCATCATTGATATCTCGGTGCCGAGAAACATCGATCCTGAAATCAACGACCTCGATAATGTATACCTGTATGATGTAGATAACCTTCAGGGGATCATCGAAACAAACATTCAGGAGAGGGCCAAAGAGGCTGAAAAGGCAGAGCAGATCGTGGATGACGAAATCGGGTCCTTCCTGAAATGGACTGCTTCGTTGACTGCAACGCCGACCATTGTTGCCCTCAGGAACAAGGCAGAGGAAATAAGAAAGAGCGAGCTGGAAAAAACCCTCATGAAGATGGGCCCGCTGGAAGAAAAAACCATTAGAGCTATAGAACAGCTTACCTCCTCCATTGTTAACAAGCTCATCCATCCCCCGACCGCCGCGCTAAAGGCAGAGGAGGAAGACAAGGAACAAATGCTGGGTATTATCCAGAAACTGTATAATTTACAAATAGAGGATGATAATGACAAAACGTAAAATAGTTATCGCAACAAGGGGAAGCAAACTGGCTTTATGGCAGGCGGAATGGATAAAGTCCCTGCTTCTGGAAATGGGCCCGGATTTTGATATTGAACTGAACAAGATAAAGACAACGGGGGACAAGATCCTCGACGTCCCGCTCGCGCAGGTCGGTGGGAAAGGGCTTTTTGTAAAGGAAATTGAAGAAGCGATGCTCAGGGGAGAGGCCGACCTGGCTGTACACAGTATGAAGGATGTCCCGACTGATCTGCCCGAGGGCCTTCATCTTTCCGCGATCACCAAACGGGAAGACCCGAGGGATGCATTTATTGCAAGGAAAGGTATAAAAAGTTTTGGTGATCTGCCCCAGGGAGCAAATATCGGCACAAGCAGCCTCAGAAGAATCTGCCAATTGTTAAACCTGCGTCCTGACCTTAAGATCACACAGCTCCGGGGTAATGTCGATACAAGGCTCAGGAAGGTCGCTGAAGGTGAATTCGACGCCGTCATTCTTGCCACAGCCGGGGTAAAGAGGCTCGGCTTTGCAGCCAGGATTACGGAAATACTGCCGGTTGAAGTCAGTCTTCCCGCCATTGGACAGGGTGCAGTAGGAATTGAGTGCCGGGTGGATGATGAATTCATTAACGGACTTCTGAAGAAATTGAATCATGAAGAGACCTCAGTCTGCGTCAGGGCCGAACGCGCGTTCCTTAAAAAACTTGAAGGCGGATGCCAGGTGCCTATCGCCGCTTATGCAAAATTAAAGGACGGCAGGATTGTTATTGAAGGGTTAGTTGGAAGCCTGGACGGTAAAACACTTATTAAAGATATATTAGAGGGCGATCCTGAAAATGCCGAATCTCTTGGAACAGCACTGGCTGAAAAGCTCCTCGCACAAGGCGCCGGGAAAATCCTGGATGAAGTATACGGCCATTAATTTTCTGCAGTCTTGCCCTTTAACTGCCCTATAAGCTATATTATCCTATGCTAAAAATAATGCAGAGCCATAAGTTCTTCACGGTGTTCGTTCTCGGCGCTATCACCATAATGATCTCTGTTGCATTCATATTCTGGGGTATTGGGCCAAAAGATAATATTCAGTCAGCATTTGTCGCCAGTGTTGAGGATGAAAAGATAACCATCGATGAATACTGGAGGGCATATGATAATGAAGTCAACCGTCTTAAAGAACAGAAGAAGAGCCCTGAGGAAATTGAAAAGTTAAACCTTAAAGACCGGGTCCTTGCTACACTGGTAAACAGGATGGTACTGGTTGCCGCCGCTTCAAAAGCCGGGATAACGGTGACCGAAAAAGAGCTTCAGGAAGCTATAGTAAGCACCCCTTATTTTCAGAGAAACGGCATATTTGACCCTGAGGTATATAAAAGGGCGCTGAAATTAAACCGCTTAACCACCCAGTCCTTTGAAAACACGATGAGAAACGACTTGCTTATTTCCAAAATGAGCAATTTAATCGGAGAGACTGCAGAGCTTTCTTCAGAAGAATTACAAATTCTTGAGTCTATGAATGTAGAAAACAAGGACCAGTTGAGGTCCATCTTCCGCTCTTCAAAAAGCAATCAGACAATACAGGCGTATATTGAGACCGTTAAGCGTCACATGGATATTCAGATAAACAAGGATTTAATATCCTGACATATAACCCATCTTAATTTTTTTCATTAAACAGAAAATAATTATCGATAAGATGAATAAATTGGTAATTAAAATAATATTCCCCGTCATTCTCCTGGCGCTGTTGACATCCGCACAAGCAGCTGTAAATGGTACGGAAGAGGTTACGGACAAGACTGACGTACATTATTCAGGTAAATACTGCAGCGAGTGTCACGAAAAGACCCCTGACGAAGGCGGCGAGCAATTCCTGAAATTCGGCGGTGATTATACACAGCTATGCAAGTGCCACGGCTATACTCCCGGCACATACATACATCCCGTAGATATAGTTCCTACTGAGGAAAAAAAGAGGAAAATTCCTGGAGACTTCCCATTAAAAGACGGGAAGGTTACTTGCGCCACATGTCATGATATGTACTTGCAATGTCAAAAAAGTCCCCGATATAAAACCATTAATAAAAGGTTCTTGAGGGGAGCGCCGTATGTGAGCCGTACAACCCTTTGTTTCAGATGCCATGATGAAAAGAAATACACAATGCTCGACCCGCACAACCAGATCACGGAAGCTGGAGCTATTATTGTCGATAAATGTTTATACTGCCACGCGGAAAAGCCCGATGAGCAGCATGCTACTTTCAAAGAAGTCAAACTAATCGGCAACCTTGAAGTGTTATGTTTCAGATGTCATTACAAGCAAAGTCAGTTTCATCCTATTAATGCCAACCACCTGGTCACTCCAAATCCTACCATTGTAGAAAACATGAAGGAAACGGAAACGAAATTCGGGATCATTCTTCCGCTTAATTATGAAGGCAAAATTACCTGCCCCACGTGTCATAATCCGCATGAAAGAGGCGTTATTCCGAGGGACAGGGCAAGTTCAAAGGGCGCAAGCGAGAAATACAGACTACGGTTGTCCGGGGTCAACCTGCAGATTTGCGTAGCCTGCCATAAGGACAAGTTTTAATAGTTATATCTTGCGTTGGGAAAAGACCATACCATAATAACTGTAGCAAACGACAATCAGTAACATTATACAGTTCTGGTATTTATCTGATATGTCTATCTGGGATTTATCTGGCTGGGGCCGTTTTTCTTTTTGCCTATGTCTGTATGGCAGCTTACGCAGCTTGTTATGTTCCCTCCTGCCTTGTCAACCATCTCCTGGTATCCAGCAGGGTTCTTACGCTTTACTTTTTCGATATGGTCCTGCATAACAACAGGATTGCCTTTTGAGGCAGCATATACCAAATTGGTTTGCAAACTGAATATCACGCATAAGCAGGTCCCGACGATTGTGAATAAACACTTGGCCATTATTAGTGTCCTCCATAAATTAATTCAAAATAATTTTTCGCCGTAGGGTGTTCCGAAAACAGTGTCGGATTCATGATAGTGACATGTGCCGCATGACGTGTAAATACACCCGTCATCACCGCTATGACAGGATGCGTCTGAACAGCCTTCAGTATCCGGCGGAATAAATGAAGGATGCGCATGTCCATCCGAACTGACAAGCCTTTTATGGCATTTACCGCAAAGGTAGGTCCACTCACTGTTGCACCTGCTGCCCGGACCGTCGTTTGTTCCTGCCTCTGTAAGAACAGTGACCGGAACGCTGCCATTCACCTCTCCCCTGATAAAGAATACATTTGTAGACCCATGCGGCTCGTGACAATCCGTACAGGACATAACATAATTACCTAACTGGGCGTCCTGATAAGGCGGGAAAATGTCGGAAGCGCTATCCAGTACAGCAGCCCCTTTGCCGTGCTTGGCTGCGGTCCAGTCAACAGCGCGCAGGTTCCTTCCAAGCGTAGTGCTATAGATTGTATTTGTAGTATTATGGCAGTCTGTACAGAAGGTAACATAATCCGTCAGGTTGGACCCATTCTGTGTTGTAGAGCCATCAGGTTCATACGTGGTTGTGGAATTATACCGGTAAGGGGCCTGATATGTGAGTACTCCGGCGTAATCGCTCATCTTTTCCCCTGAGCTATCTCCCCAGAGGCCCCATACACTATTGTCTTCACTGTGCAGGCTTGGACGGGAAACAGGCCAGCCCCTTGTGCCGGAACTTTTGGCGCTGTTTGGGGCGCCGACTGGATCACCCTGGGCTGCGTGAGGATTATGGCATGCATCGCAGGGATTAGAGTCAGATGTATAATTCCAGCTTTTCGCAGTAATTAACGTAGTTACATTATCAAGATAATGTGATGAACCAGGAGAAGCAACTGAAAAAGCTTCAAGGAGATCATTGAGCGAATCAGCAGTCCATCCACCAGCCCTGAAGCTGTAGCTCCGGTTTACCAGACTGCCGCCGGTCTGATACGAACTGATATCTTTATGGCATTGAAAGCAAATATTATCTGTCTGATTCACATAGTTGCTATAAAATAACTCATAAGTAGACGGGGACCCGTCAATCGGCTCCGGTTCAGATCCATCCACACTGGAGTGCTGCTCATGGCAGTGACCGCAGAGACCTTTTGTATAGTCAGTTGGAAAACCCGATGCGCTTCTTTTAACTCCGTATGTAGAATTGCCATGAGCGGAATTCAGGTATGTTCCGGCATTGGCCGGTTCAATATAATACATTCCGGATAAGGCAAGTGAACTCAATATCGTCAATAATAATGTCTTCAACTTATAAAAAGTTGACGATTTCACAGTATCCATTATGTACTCTTCGTTATGCCGTCTTCTCATCCCTGTAGATTCTCTCCCTCTCATTAATTTTTTGCTGTATGACATACATTACATCCCGAAATGGCCGTTGCCAGGGTTGTACTCTTATAGTCCCATCTCATCATGTCAGAGTTGTCACTTGCATGAGCAGTATGACATGACAGGCACATAACAACATCCGTGCCAGGTGCAACGGTATCCCCAGGAACATCAGGAATTGTAGTCCGGGCCACAGGGGCCACTAAACTATACGGATTACTTCCCCCGTTATAACTTGCATACTCACCACTTCCCGGCAAAATCACATCGGTAGGATGCCTTGTAAAAGGAGAGGGGGAAGAAATCCCATTAACTTGATCTGACACATGAAAATATCTGTGACAGGTCCCGCAGAATCCGCTAATTGTATTATTTGAAGGTCGTATCCCCTGTGGATTATGGCAGATATTGCAGTTTGAACTGAAAGTCATCGGTGAGGTCGCCCCGAAATACTCATTGTGGTCTGACACACTTTTTGTTTTCTCCCAGTCAGAGTCCTCAAGTCCTTTTACTCCAGTCAAAAACCTGTAACTGTTATATGCCTGATCAGCAGTTGTGAGCTTTCCGTCTTCATTGCGGTGATGATTACCATAGATGCCGCCACTGGATGTTCGAACTCCGTGACAGCCGGCTATCCCTGCGCAGGTAATATTTATCCCTATCCCGTCAGGCTCATGATGCCCCGGTGGAGACAAAAGGGTATCTTCAGTATTGCCAAAATCGACAACATTATGCCCCTTCGCATCAGATGCGCCTGATCCCTTTGTGCCAAGAATATAGGCAAAGTTACCACCCGCTAAATCGCCTGTTGCATCAGTGTGATAAACCTGGGGTGTATCAATGCCGTTTACATTTGCAACCATGCTTGCCCCCCCCTGGGCGTGGCAGCCTAAACACGTTCCAACGAGGAGATACTCCTTTGCGTCTGTTGTTTCAGAACCGAATACATACGAAACCATGGCAGCCCCGTTCTGACTGTTATGCATAGTATGGCAATCGCTGCATTGTCCCGTAATCACAGCCGGCAGTTCAGCCGAAAATAGAGCAATTACCAGGATGACTACCGGAAGGAATATGTAACGTTTTAATCTGATCAAATTTACACAACGCTCCTTCTATAGTTTATATATCAGGCCGCAATTTATGCAATAATAATGCCTTACGGTTGACCTGGAATTAGCCAGATATTTTGGATGGACAAGCGGCATTCCTCCCCCATATCTCACATCTTGTGACACTGGATACAGAGTGCCCTCTTTCTGTCATGAGTAAGCATAAAGTCGGCATTGGCAGAATGCATACTATGGCATGAATTACAGGTCAAAGGCCGGCCGTTGCGGGGATCTTTAATATCACTTCCAACCGGATGAGTAATCTTATGCTGTGCTGAATGACATCGGGCGCAAAGCGGAATTTCATCTGCCCGGTAATCAAGCGGACGGGATGAGTGAGAAGGTATATGACACTCGAAACACTTTCTGTTCTTTATCGGCTCACATCCTGCTGATTTCAGTGCCCTTTCCATTGCCGCTGTCCTTCTTTCCGTACTTTCATGGCACTTTGCGCAAACATCGGATTCCTTCTTTGTGAGATTCTTCTGGGTTGAAGCATGCTCATCATGACAGACACTGCACGGGTTCCTGGCATCTTTAACATGTATGTCATTGTCGACATATTCATATTTTGACATGTTTCTTTTATGGCATTTGAAACATAAATCCGCCCCTTTTAACTTAGTGGTTATGTCTCGCGGTGATTTGATCGGATTATGGCACTCCTCACAATTCTTGTCGAGAAAGACCTTATGACCGAAGGGACCGAGAAGGCCTTTATCAAGGGAACTATGACCGGAATGACATGTAGTACAATCCATCTCTTCCACTGCAGAAGCGATAGATACCGAGCCGGCCCTGCATTTTGGTTCGTGACATTTTTTGCACAGCTTATCAGGCGGGGAGACCAGAAGACTATTAACCGAAGATGCATGAGAATTGTGACAGGCTGAACACTCCCCGTCCTTAAAAGGACGGCATATATATGGCTTCTGCAATTGTTGGTTTAAATTTTCATGACAAGTCAGACAGAGGCCCTTTTCCTCTTTGGCCAGCAGATACTTATTTTTCGCACTGTGCGCGGAGTGGCATTCTGTGCAGTTATGTTCCCTGAGAGCGCCGTGGACTATCGTATTTTCAACCAGATTCCTTATGCTGTCATGACATCCGAGGCAGATAGTATCAACCTGATCAACCAGCAGGCCCTTTCTCTTGCCAACATGAGCGTCGTGACAGGTAACGCATTTTCCTTCTTTAAACAAAAAATGTACAAACGGATCTGACTGGGCCTTTTTCAGCTCTTTATGGCATTCAAAACAAAGGTCAGGCACTTTTGTTTTCAGTTTAACCTGCGCATGGACGGCACTGCCCCACAAGAGCAGAAAACCGACTATAAAAAAGTAAACCGCAAATTGCAAACTGCAGGTCATTGAATTGAAAACTTTTTCATTCCCGTTATTTTTCATTTTTAATATTATATTTTTAATTTTTTCCCTATACATGGCAGGCCTCACAATCTCCCCTGGTAAACGGTTCGTGCATTATCTCTCTCAGTAAGCCCTGGCGTTCCGTTACATGAGGTTCATGACAACTTGTGCAGCGGCCTATTTTGTTTATCGATTCCCGGTGCACTTTCAGCAGTCTTTCCGTATCTGTAGAGTGACATTGAACACATATTGCAGGGTCAGCGCCCTTGAGTAGATGCTTCATGTCTGAATAATGCGAACTATGGCAGCTTAGGCAGTCACCGTTTTCCATGTATATATGGCCCTTTCTCGCTGTTGTAGTAATTATCCTCTCATGGCACGAGAGACATAGTTCATTGGGGCGGTTTAATAACTGATATTTAAGCTTCGTCCCGTGAGGACTGTGACACTCAGAACATTTGCCCTCTTCTACAGGAAGATGCTTAACAGCGCTTTTAGTTATCCCTGCCATTACAGCTTCGTGACACGTAAAGCAAAGTTTATTGGCCGGCATAATGGTGGATGCAACATTGTCGCTTGCATGCGGATCGTGGCAGGTGCCGCACTTTTTGTCTTTAAACAGCGGATGGGTGCCTTCCTCTTCCATTTCAAGATACATGCTCTCATGGCACTTCATACACAGATCCGCCTCTGAATTCTTTAATAATTTATCATATTCTGAGGCATGTGACGCATGGCAGGCTGAGCATTGCCTGTCACTCACCGGTTTATGGACATAGGTCTTGAAATATTTTTCTGCCGCGTCTTTATGACACTCATAACACAGGTCGGTCAGCGGCATCCTGACCATTGCAGCATTGTTTGAACCATGGGAATCATGGCATTTTGAGCATTCGATGTCCAGAAAAGGCTTGTGTGAATATGCCGCCTTTATCAACTCTTCTTCTACTTTGGGATGGCACGAAAAACATATCTTTTTTTCCGCTGCTTTCAGGTAAAACTTATTTTCCGATGCATGCGGATTATGGCAGGCAGTGCAGCCGTCTTTTTTTATAGGTGCATGGAGGTTGCTGACCTTAATATTCGGCTTTTCCATATGGCAGTCCGTGCAAAGATCATTTTTATCTCTAATTGTGACCCTGGGATAGTCTGATGCATGAGGACTGTGACAGCTCAGGCATTTGCCCTCATTCGTCAGGGGATGCACGTATGCAGTCTTATATTTTTTTTCTTCTTTTTCATGGCATGTATAACAAAGTTTACCGTCCGGGGCAATGACCGCAAAAGGTTCCGGGTCCGTATCCGGTTTGTGGCATGAATTACACTGTCCCGAAATGAGAGGTTCATGGACCGATTCTCTCAAAAGCCTGTCGTTTGAGGAACTGTGAGATGTGTGGCATCCGGAGCAGTTACCCTTTTCAACGGGATATTTTTTATGGGCATTTCTGAAACCGTCCTCCTCATATTTATGACAGGACCGGCACAGATCCACTTCCGCTTTGATCAGGTTGCCATTATATTGAGACCCATGAGCCGCATGACATGCAATGCACCCGTCATCAAGCGGCTTATGCCGCTTCGTCCTTTCAAAAGGGGCCTTATCATGACACATAAAACACTGCTCGTTCCCCACCTTTTTCTGAAGGGCTTTATTATCAGACGCATGGGCGTTGTGGCACGGCAGGCACTTGCCCTGTTTCAGGACTGTATGTACGCTTGTCATCCCTTCAACATCTGAGGCCATCTTCGTGTGACAAATAAAACAGAGCTTTCTTTCTTCCCTTTCGACAAATGATTTAACTGCCAGTCTTCCGTGGCGAAGATGACATGCCTCACAATCACGCTTACTCATAGGATCATGCACGTACTGTTTTGAAAACTCGCTCTGGGTCTCGGTATGGCAGTCCATGCATGGTTTAGGCACAAAACCTTTTCTGGAAGGTTTTATTTCTGGCGCGCACTGGACAAAAAGAAATACAACTGCCAACAAAGAAATTTTAAAAATGATATGTTTAAATCCGGATTTCATCCTCATAGCCCTCAACAGAAGATTACTATTTTATAAAGGTTTCTTCAAAAGACCGGATAGCCTCATCATTCAGCTCTATCCTGGCTTCATTTCTTAATTTATTAATATATGCATCGTATATTTCATTATATTTTTCCTTGTAAACTGAATTTAAAACGGTTACCTTCACATTACGGAATTCCTCAATTTCAAACCCGGACTTCTCCATGAGTCTGATTATCAGATATTCCCCGTCAATTTGAAATACCGGGCTAACCTCTCCCTGCTTAAGATCATCAATAATATCCTTTACAGGCCCGGGCAATTGAGCTTTAGTCTGCCAATCCGAGACCCCGCCGGATGGGGCTAATGGGTCATTTGATTTGGTCTTGGCAAGCCAGGAGAAACTGGCGCCGCCTGCCAGACTATTAAGTACCGCTTGTGCGTCTTCCTGAGACTTCAATGTAATCTGCTGGATCTTGTATTTACCTTGTTTGGCGTACTCATTCTGGTGGCCATGGTAATAATCTTCCGCATCTTTATCTGATACCTTTATTTGAGGGTTAATTACTTTCCTCACAAATGCGGTCTTAAGAAGCACATTTTTATAACGCTGCAACATGTCTTTCAGGTCTGTGTTTATATCATAATGCCGGCCCAGCGCCTCAATATCTACAACCTTGCGGTCAATCCACTGATCGAGGATTTCTTCGTTTGATTTAAGAGGCTTTTCCGGGAGCATAGCGGCAAAATCGCCGGCTGCAAGAGTCATGTTATTTACCTGCACAAGGGGCCTTTTATCATTTAACCATTCTTCGCGTGTCTTATTTCCTTCTTCCAGTTTAATAGAGGCCAAAAGGTCCCTGTCAATTTTAACATCTGATTTTTTGCGAAGTTCAGCGAGATAATCATCGCTTCGTTTCTTAATCTTCTCATCTCTTAGAATGCTCGCAATGCTGGCACGGACAGATGCCAGGTCCTCATCCAGCGCAGCCTGTCTGTCTAATAATTTCACAATGTAATATTTGTCCTGGTCTTTTATAACACCGCTTATGTCTCCAGGTTTTAAACCGGAAACAGCCTCCTGTATGGCCGGCCTCAGGTTCTTTTTTTTGACTACAAGATCTTTGGGATTCTGGTTTTCTGAATGAGAAGCATAATCAAGGGCAAATTTATCAAACCCTTCACCGCCCTGAAGTTTGCGTATTATCTCACCTGCTTCATCCTCACTGCCTGCCTCGATAATGTTTAAAGTAAAACCCTCGTAGTTTTCCCTGTAGTATTTTTTCACATCTTCCGGGGTCACAGAAGCCTTGCCGACAATTTCCTCATTATAAAGTTTTACTACCGACTCCCTCAGTACATATTCCCTGATCTTCTCCTGGAGCTCTGGAGAATCTTCCAGTCCCATACGCAGCGCTTCCTGCACAATCAATCTGTCATCTATCAACTTCTGTATATACTGGGACATATCGAATTTCTTCGCATTTGAGAGGTCCTCCCGGCGATGGGCAATCTGCAGTGAATATCCGAGATCTTCTCTGGTGACCGGCTCTCCATCGACCCATGCCAGTGCATTTTTCCCCTCTCCGGGGACCGATGCACAGCCGGAAACAACCAGAACACAGAACAATGAGCAAAGGCAAAAAAAAGACAAATTATTCCCGCGCATTATCAAAACACTCCGCATATTCAAGACGGCTTTCATAATTTACGATCCAATAGCAAGGCTATAACTAATCACGCCATTTTTTCCTGCTCATTTCTTTCACTAAACCGGAAACAGCCTTATAAGCAACTGAATGGACTGACCTGATCCTGCCCCAGTCAAGGGCAATAATGTTATCTTCTCCGCTCAATTGGCTGCTATTATACCACATAATTTTTTTATTACTGCCATCGACAAGCCTTGCGGTAATGCCAGCATTCGGGGACATGGAACCATCGGCGCCGTTCGAATAATTATCGACTACACCCACCAGGATACCCCTTGCTTTCAATTCATTTGAAAGCTCGCTGATATTTTCATAACCGATATCACCTTTAAGCCTTATGCCCTGTTTAATGATTATATCTCTGATATCACCATATTCTACAGGTATAAAAAGCCGGCTTTTAAATATTTCCACTATGAACATATAGGTGGCGATAATTCCCGCATTATTGAAGCCGGTGTTATTCTTGAAAGGCATCACGGCAATTCTGTGCAAATGTTTTGTTTCCCTGTTAATATCTCCGTCTTTATATGATGCAAACAATATATCAATGACCTTTGGAATTAAACTGAATACCGTCTTCAATCTCCCCAGCTCCAGGACCGCAATGAAATCCTCCCCTGTTGCAGCGGAATAATCCGCCCAGATGATTGTGCCGCCGGATGTTTCTACCATGCGCGCAAGGATTCCAAACTCTGGGATATCTTCATCGGAGAAGGAAATTATGGCCCCTGCCAGAATAGTTGATACGTTAAATCTCTTTCGTATTTTCCCGGAGAGTTCTCTTGAAATATAACCCGTGGACCGGACCCTTTCCCCGCATAAAAAATTGTTGAGGTCGTCCTCATCAACAACTTCAAACCCTCTTTTTTCCAGCTTATCTATCAAAAGCGGTAAAACATGTTTGAATGCGTCCCTGTTATCAGATAAGTTTTCAAATGGGAATATCGCAATCCTTTTGTTATTCCCTTCAATCAACATCTCACCGGTAAACGGCCCAGGCTTTTCCATGTCCCCTTTCGTTTTCTCTGCCAGGGAAATTATTTCTCCCTTGACCGTGGCCTTCTCAGTAGAGACAACAGCAACAGCCGGTTCCATCTTTACAGAAGGCTGCTCTTTTGCCCTCTCAGGCATTATATCCTTCGATCCTGCAGACGATAGTTTGCTAAGGACAGTCGCCGGAGTTTCAATCGGCATTATAATCAATCCTCCGGCAGGCATGGTCTCCGCTTTTTCTTCCACAACACGTGACTCTTCCCTGGCCAATGCTGTCTTTATGATCGGCTGTTTAATTTCCTCACGGGGTATTGCGGCCTTTTCCACTTCCTTAATAAGGACCGGCTTATCGACAGTTATTATTATCTCCTCTACGGGCGCGGCTACCGTTATTTTTTCAGCCGTTCCGACAGGTTCTTCTTTAATAATTAATTCCTTTTTCTCAACAAACCGGTCCGTCTCTTTTTCGAGAGGCCTGGCTTCGTCTTTTCTATTCATTTCCCCCGGGGAAACTTCAGCAGTAAAAGTCGCAGGCTGTTCTCCTTTTTCTTTTATCTCTTGCACCGGCAGGGCCGCTTCCAATCTTGCTTCAGCTTTTATCGCCGGCTCTTTCTTATGAATAGCATCTTCAATAGGTTTTTCGGTCTCATCCCTGCTTGTTGCAGGCTCTTTGATTTCTGGGCCCGTGATCAAGGGTACTTCCGCAGAACCGGTGGGACCTTTTGCAGGGGACGTCGATACCTTCTTCTCAGAAGTCATTTCCTCACCTGATAATCGGGTGGCCCTTCCCTCATTATTCGAGGAATATATAAAGAGAGACAGTGCCCCGACAATAAATATAATGAAGCTGATAATTACTTTCTTCATTATATAAATCCCAGGACAGAAACCTTTGATATTTGTATGTTGGCCATGGTAATCGTTTAGTCTTTAGACCGACACAGGTTAAATGTCAGTGGATGTTAACAGCTGATCATAAGGCAATGACCAATTACTGCTTATATAGAGTCCTGATTGATTCTCTTACAAGCAACAACACAGTTTCACTGACTGTTTCATGCCTTGCTCCAAAATGCCGTGCCATAAAACCTGCGCCTCCGCGTGTTTTCGTAATGGACCACACGATAGACCCGGTGTTCGCATCCGCCATCATTAAGCTCAACGTAACCTGGGGCGCTGAGATATTTCCCATCCTCACTTCGCCGTATTCTTCAACCGCCCCGACAATGAGCGCTTCCACCTTAAGTGTATTACACAGCGACTTGATTTGGTTTGCCGTCAGTGCAGAGACGGATTTAATGCCCAGCTCGGCAATGGCGCTCTTGACTTCACCTGGAAACACAACGTCAACAAGGCCTGATGCCAAAAGCTCGCTCACAACCACCTGCCTCACGATCTCATCGGCATATTTGTCATTTGTCAGATTATCAAAAGGAACAACCGCTACTCTCTTGTAATAACTGAAATCTATGTCCTCACTGATATGATAAACCGGGATATCGCCTCGGCATCCCGAAATAATAAACAGGATTAAACCCATTAATGCCGGTACATATTTTTTCAATAAACGCATAGCCATTCTCCTTTATTCATCAAGTATCAATTTCCAGTTATGTAATTCTCCGCCGGCAGGCCTTATAATTAATTTTCCCCATGACCGGCAGTTAACGACTATATAGAGCATCAAATGCCTCTTTAATTACCCTTTCAGATACGTTATCGAGGGTGCTGCCTTCTGCGCCGAAATGCCTCGTCCAGAAACTTGCGCCGCCGCTTGTATGCCAGGCCGACCAGACAATATTCCCTGTGACCGTGTCAAACATCATCAGATGGACAGACACCTCGGGATATGACGCCGCAATTCCTCTGCTTATCCCGAATGCTTCCACCGACCCGGTGAGAACAGCCTCAACATTTAACATGCTTCCTATGCTCACCATGTCCTTATTTCGAATGGAATCAACGGATTTAATCTTCAGTTCCCTTAAGACCGAAATGATTTCGCCGGGCTCAATAATGTTAAGGTCCCGTGATAAGAGTTCAATGCTTATTTTACTTCTGATCTTTTCGTCCGCGTAATTGTCTGAAGTGAAGTTCTCAAGGGGAAGCACCGCAATGGTGTTAATCGAGTTTATGTCGAAGTCAGGGCGGGTATATTTCTTCGAGGTGGTGCTGCACCCGCCTGTAAAAAATATAAAAAAACAAAGGACCGTTAATACATATATCTGAAACCGGCCGCATTTTCCCTTGGTCACCCTGTCAATCATGTTCATTCCCATTCAAGTTTATTCTATTAAACAGGCAGTATTATATGTTACAACTTCAGAATCTGCAATTTAAGCTTGCGCTCATACTGTAATTTTCCGTCTCTTTATTATCAACCTGTTTCGAGTAACTGTTTATAAAGCGGACATCTGCAAACTTTGTTACATACCATATTACATATCCGTTAATAGTGTCCGTCTTTACAGGTCCCGGCTCTGAATCACTGTGCTGATAGTTTGCATTTAATCTGATAGCAGGCAGAGGAAGCCAGTCCATCAGCATTCCCTCTGCGATTGATGTTTCCCCATCTGAATCTGTTATTTTAAAATTGCCGGAGAAATTGATCAGCTTCCCCGGCCGGTAAGTAATAAAAACAGACCCATCCTTTAAATCTGAAGGCGTGCCGTCAGACAAGGTCCGGCTGATATGATAAGTAAAGGTCCCTGACAATTTCCGGGTAAGAAGGGCGTCCAGTGTCCCGTTTATCTGCTGGGTTGTAGAAGTGGTCTCACTCGCAAATGAGTATGCCCTGGTATAAACTGCATCCGTGATCATGTTCAGGTCCCTGTATAGTCTGGAACCTACACTTAACAGAATAGAATCATTCGCAGAGGCCTTATCACCGAAACTGAAATTGTCACTTCTGATTAATGATAAATTGGCATTAAGTGTCGGAAGCGGCTCAGTGAAAAAAGACAGACTGTAGGAATTTGAATTAAAGTCTGTCTCTTCTATATTGTCAAAGGATTCATTCCGTTGTACACGGAATGAGGTGGTAAGGAACCTGTGCGTCAGCCAGGTAGAAGACGCGCTGTAGCCCCTTGTTACATTACTTGTGAAATCCCATTTATCGTCCCCGAAGGAATCACTGAAGATATTTTCGAAAACGCCTCCTACAGAATTTACAACTGAAACCATGTTCTGGTCCGACCTGTCTATAGAATAATAAAGTGCGAAGGTCAGCTTGCTTGTGGGCCTGAAACTGGTATTTAAACTTAGTTGCTGTGAAAAAGTATTAGATGCGTCAACGAGTTTTTCCTCATCCGCCAGATCATTGCCGAGGGCCTCAATCTCCGTCACATATACCGGATCGGTCGGTCCTACATTGCTGGAGTTAACAGTCGCCAGGTTAACGGCCTTAAAATAGGCGGCATTTTGCTCGGTCAAAAATTTTAGCTCATAGCGGAATATGCCATCAAGGGTATTAATAGAAATCGTCACCTGGTTTATGGCCACCTCTGTCCAGGTTGTTACTGCTGTATTTGAATTGCTCTTATAAACCTTCCAGTTGCTGACGTTTCCCAGATTTATATCGCCGCTTACGTCTCTATCAACATAAATATATAACCGGTCTACAGAATTTTCCTGTGAAACCCAGATGCCTATATTATGATTTATATGGGTTGTAGCGGGGCTGATTGGGCCGATGTTTATGCTTGTTATCGGTGTAGTAACATCATTATTTATGAGATTGTTTTCAGTATTTAAGGCCCCGGTAGTGGGATCAACAGGTATATCGTCAAATATATAAAGCCCAGCAAAAGGGACCCTCTCATTCAGGACAATGCCCGTTTGAGTAACAAACTGCTCACTCTTGCTCCTTGAATAATTCCCCTGATAGCCTATGGAGTAGTCGGCTTTATTTTGCCAGAAGCGGCTGGAATATCCAATGTTATACGTGGTGTTAAAATTATCAATTACAGTTTTATTGTTAAGCTTTAAAGGGGTCTGGTTTATAGTATATGAATAATTGACCGTATATCTGAACTTCACATCTCCGGGCGGCAAATCATACGCTGAGTTGATGGAATATACCGTGTTGCTGTCATCCACGGCCCTCGGAGAAAGATAATCATAGTTCTTCTGTTTGTCTATCTGAAGTGTCAAAGAAGGCAATGCCTCGGGGGACAGGCTGAATCTGGAATAATAATATTCATTTGTCTTTCTGTTGTCATTATTCATATGCGCTGCGGTCCATTGTTCCCTGCGGCGTGCGCCTGCACTAAAATTATACCCCGGGTTCCCGAGAATCAGATCCAGCGCCGGCTCAAGCGACCTGGTGTACCTTGTCGAAGTCACGTCCAGGGAGTCCGTTGTCTCTGAATCCAGAAAATTTGTCCGTAAGTTAAACTGATAAGAAAGCACCGGTGTAATCGGTTCCTGCAACTTAAGATATAAATTACGGTTTAATGCTTCGGAAGATGATGTCCTTTCACCATCCTCATATTCTTTAGTGATATTTTTATTTATATCAAAATATCCGCTCAATCCCTGTGAGTGAGAAAAAGAGTTTAATAAAAATACGGACATTATAAGGACTGAAATATTGCATAATATAATCCTCATAGGTCATCTTTTTGTCCCGGATTTAACATTTCAGATATGCAAGCAATAATAATCCGGGGCATGAAATGTGAAGTCCGCAATTCTGATTCCATATATCTTCTGCAATTTATCATTTCTGGAAAAATGTTATACCGTAAGGCTTCTTGCCTACAGGGATGATCTGCTCTTCATTTATTGTGGTTTTATCTATAACTGAAATATTGTCTGATCCGCTGTTAACTACATACAGCTTTCTGGCTTCAGGATCTAAAACGAGTGCTCTTGGCGAACTCCCCACGGCAATAGTCCCCATTACCGGAGGCATCACTGTCCTGAGGGTATCAAGGTTGTCTGTAAAAGGTCTGACAATCACTACCTCCCCGGTACGTTCTTTTAATAAATACAGCCTGTCGAAGGCCGGGTCAGCGATGACACCTATTATAGAAAATCCCACATTATTAATGGTGCTGACAGCATCTGACGTAATGCCCTTTACTGTTTTGGGGATATCTATAACAGACAGTTTGTCAGAATCATAATTGGCTATATAAACCTTGCCCCTTTGATAATCCACGCTTAGCGCGACGGGTCTCCATTCCACGCTTAGATTAATAACTTCCACGCTCTTCTTAGCCACAGCGTCAATCCTCAACACGGAAACGCTGTTGGAATTTTGATTGACTACATAAACATTAAAAAACCTTTCCCTGTAACTTCTTAATAAGTTAATATCATCAAAGCTGAGAAACCTCGATCCCATAAGATCCTCCACCGGTGGGTCTGTTGCAATTGCTATTGGGCCTCGCCCTACATCTATCTTCTCCAGCTCCTGATAAGTGGATGCGTCCACCAGGGAAACTGAATTGGAGCCGTAATTGGCGACAAATATCAGCTCCTTATCAGCGGATATGCCTGCTACAGCGATAGCTTCCGGCTGCCTGCCGAACCTGATAGGGATCTCATTCTCTATTTTATTCGTTGTAGGGTCGATTACTGAGATACTGTTTGAGCCTGAATTCACAACATAAACCTTAAGGCGCTCTCCCGTAATTGAAGTCGCAATCCCCCTCGGCTTTTTCCCCACCAATACTGTCGCGGCTATCTCACCGGCCTGCCTGTTAATCACCGAGACGGAGTCCGAATCCTCATTAGTTACGTAAATAAGCAGAGAACTTAATTCAGCGCCCTGACTCTTTACCGTAAATACAGGGTTGAATAGGTAGTCCTCACTGACAGATGCATCAGCATTCCAGTTCAGAAATAATGTGGTACTCTGATTTCTTCTTAAGGAAACATCAATGCCTAACTCCACTCCCCCGGGCGGCAACGCTAGATGTGAGGTCTTCCCTTTTTTACTGATAGACGCTTCCTTTATGACAAACTGAAGCTTTTCGTACTTGCCTTCAGGTAAAGATTTTTCACCCAGAAATATTTGACGGCCTTTTATATCATTGGAATTAATACGGAGAGGAGCGCGCACAACTTCTCTGGAAGTCCCATCTTCTGCTACTATATTGACTCCCGCCAGCTCAAAGGTGATATCACTGGCAGCCATGTCAGGGCCGTTAAAAAAAAGGGACACCTGACACTTAAACATCTCAGGGTGACTTGCCTGCTCTTCCGGAGTCATACAACCCGGGGGAAAAATGACAGTTGCAAAAAATATCATGAAAAGCCGGAGTCTTAAGATATATTTAGTATTTTTCATGTTTCTACTGCCCTATATTAAATAAAGTTTTTGCCTAATTTTAGTCACCGTATTGACCCGGTACGCGTTACGGCAGAAAGCCGGAGTATCATATTAGACCCAGAATTCCTGATTGCCGCCTTCGCGGAAATTATATACGAATCCAGCTTGGCGTCTTTATAAAAAAAACTCTAATTATAAGTTACCAGGAATTAAACACCTGTACCCGCTGATTAAATAAATCTGCCACAAAGATCCTGCCTTTATTGTCAATCGCTAAATTGACCGGGTGCTGGAACCATCCTTCGCTCCACCCGAGCCCACCAAATTCAAAAAGGTACTTACCTTCCTTATCATATGAAGTTACCGTGTGGCGCATATAATCCACGACAAAGCTTCTGCCTGTTCGGTCATCCACCCCAATGGCCTTGGGACGGCTGAGTTTACCCGTGCTTCCGCCTTTTTCACCGAATTTATTAATAAATTTTCTATTTTCATCATAAACATAAATATGACTCTGATCCTCACTTACAACATATATTTTCCCTGCCTTGTCAATAACGACACTATTTAATTTTATTTTTTTCCCATCCTCCTCAGGTGCAATAATATCAATAAAACGACCCGTTGTATCTACATACACGACACCGGGGAAATGGCTTGCCGCCACATACAGATTCCCCTTCTTGTCTATTGCAAGGCGATAAGGGGCAAATGAACCGCTCCCCTCAAAATCCTCCAAATATATATCCCTTTCCCACTTCAGGCATGCATTGTAAACCGAAATCCTGTTTTTCGGATTGCTTTTTGATGCGGCCTGGGCAATATAAAGATTACCTTCAGCATCCACAGTCAACCCCTGAGGCGCTTCAACTCCGTCCCTTTTGCCGAGTGTAATTAACGGAAACAGCTCGGGTGAAAATATAATAATTCTGCCCTTACCATCTATAACATAAACTTCACCTGTTAATAAATCTGCATAAATAAACGAGGGCAATACCAGATTTCTGTCCTCTTCATCAGTAGTGATGCTCTCCTGATAGGTAATAATGGCAGAACCAAGCTGCTGGGACTCCAGAGCTGAAGGGACCAACGACAGCACAACTAGAACAGAAGAAAGAAAATAAGTTGTCCTCTGTAACAGGATTCTCGCTTGATTGGTTTTTTTTTCCATTATGGGTACAAAATGCGATTCAGCTGCGCTTTGCAAATAAGCACCAAATCATTAAGGTGGCGACTGATTTCCCCTGCTTTATTCTTATGTTAAGCGTCGCAAAAAATATTGTGATTTTACAACGAACTATCAGATCAAGTTTTAAATAATAGCAATAAGTTGTTATGTAATTCAATGTACTTATAGTTTTATTAATATATTTCAGGAAATATCACAATCATGGAGAGATCATTGCGTTAACAAACTACAGAAAATATCGCTGGCCATATACTGAAGAAGCCCGGCTGACATAATCAACCGGGCTTCTTTAAGAACCATATTAACAGTATTTTATTTTGATGTGTGGCATATAAGGCAACCTCCTGAACCACCTAATTCTATCGCACTGTAATCCCACCTCAGCATGTCAGGATAATTGGACGCGTGTGCCATATGGCAGGAGAGACACATGACTACATCTGTTCCAGGAATGACCGTATCGCTAATGGAAATAATAGGATTCGCTGTTCTGGCTACCGGGGCCTGTACACTATATTGATTGCCGACCCCATTGTAACTTGCGTACTCACCGCTGCCAGGCAAGATCACATCCGTTGGATGTCTCTGGAACGGAGTACTGGTGTCGCCGCCAATACCCTCAACCGTGTGAAATTCTCGATGACATGTTCCACAGAAACCGCTTATTGTATGATTAGTAGGCTGGATCCCCTGCGGAGTATGGCAGATATTACAACCGGTGTAACTCATGGGGGTAGTTGCACCAAAATACTCATTATGATTATCTTTATCAAAGTTCTGCCATTTATAAGAACCTGTCGTATTTTCAAAGCCCTTGACCCCGTAAAGAAATCTGTAACTGTTATAAACCTGGTCAGAGGTATCAAGCGCACCATCAACATTTTTATGATGGACCCCTTTCAAGATTTCCCCTGAAGCTCGTTTACCATGACAGCCGGTTATTCCTGAACAGGTGATATTAACTCTTATGCTGCTGGGTGAATGGTGCCCCGGAGGCTCTGATAATGTACTTTCAGCATCACCAATTTCTACTATATTATGTCCCTTAGCATCAGATGCGCCACTACCCTTTGTACCAAGTATATAAGCAAAGTTGCCGCCTGCCAGATCACCGGTTGCATCAGTATGATAAACCTGAGGTATCTCACTTGTGCCTAAGGTTACAACTTTGGAAGTACCAATGCCGTGACATCCGAGACAATCACCACGAGTCAGCGCATCATTTGGACCACTGCCTTTCCATGGCTTGCCGGATGCCCCGTAATCTGCCATGACCGATGCATCCTGACTGTTGTGCATAGTGTGGCAGTTGGCGCATTCCCCGGTAATTGCGGCAAAAAGTGAAAAAGGGATGCCTGTCAGAAATAGTGACATTATTACTGCACTACAAAATATCAGGATCCTTTTATCGTTGAAATATTTGTCTTCCATTGTTTGCTCCTCTATATCTAACAAATAATCGCTCTTTTAGCTATTCCTTGATTAATCTGACCTTTTTGCATCATCCGGGCATATACAAAGATCTCATAACAATCAGCGACCTATTTTGTCGTGTGACAGTTTAAACACCCGCCTGAACCGCCTAATTCGCTTGTACTATAATCCCACCTCAGCATGTCAGGCTGATCAGAACCATGCGGTCTATGACATGACAAACACATGACAATGGCTGTGGCCCTTGTCGGGCTTGATGGATTCGTATAAGCAACAGGCGTCTGGTTATTATATTCGGTGGGCGGGTTGTACGCCGCATACTCACCGGTCTCAGGCAATTTAATGTCAGTTGGATGCCTTAACCACGGGCTTGATGGTCCGCCCGTTGCAGTTTCTCTATGAAAATAGTAATGGCATCCACCGCAATAGGAGCTTATACTTTTTGTAGTCTCTAAAGTCACACTATCTCCGACAGGTCCGTCATATCCTTTATATACATTGTGATTAGCCAGTGTCGGGGTCTGTTCCCAGTTTGCATCTTCAACTCCCTCAACATAATAATTTGTTCCTTCATGACCACTCAGAAAGCGGTATTCATTATTATCGGTATGATGAAACACATTAACATGGCACCCCTGACAGCCGCCCTTATCAAAGTTGTTTGATTGCGGCTCTACAGCAAGGGTACGATGGCATACATTGGCAACACCGCCGCAACTCTTGTTGCCCGGAGCCCCTTCGACAGTAGAGATATTTGCATCCTGAGCTGAAATGCCATATACATTATGCCCGTAAGCGTCTTTATCTACCTTTGGGCTGCCTGTGGAAACATAATAGAAATTTCCACCTGCAAGCGGATTTGTCGGATAACCGGAAGTATTATAGACAATCGGTATTCTGGTGCCGCCGCCTATATCCTTGATTGTCTCATTTGCAACATCTGATGAATGACAGGCTACACATATATTTGCTCCGACGTTCATCAAATATTGATTAGGGCCTGCCCCGCTGACATTTGCTCCATCCTGTGAATTATGCATAGTATGACAATTCACACATGGTCCTGCTACCTTTGATGAAACCTGTACCGGTAGAAAAGCAAGTAAAATGCCTATCAGACTTATTATTATTTTTATTTGAGGGCCCATAGTAATTTCCAAGAATTGATTTTCAGAACCTTCTTAATTCCCCATCATATTACATTTTTTGATGAACCTTAAAAAAGGAGCCGGCAAGATACCGGCTCCTTTTTACCCTTCATCTCTACCTTTGAGCTGTATGACAGGTCTCACAACCTCCGTTGTCTACACTGTTGCCGGCATTCATAGTACTATAGTCGAACCTCAGAAGGTCACTCTGTGCTGAACCATGTGCCCTGTGGCAAGACAGGCAGGTAACTAATCCATTAGGAGCAGTGTAGGCTGATCCCGTAGTAACATCGGTAGTCACCATCCCTAAGGCAATTTGAGCGCTCGTGAAACCGAATGGAGTCTCGTTAATTGTAGCAGATGTTATTGTGATTCCTGCTCCGTCAACGTTATCAATTAAAGCTTCTTCGTCAGTCGGGTGTCTCTGAAAGGGACTTGAACTGGCGGTATTGCTGCCTCCATGGAAACCACCATGACACATTGCGCAAAATGTGCTTATGCTGTTGGTTCCATCACCGTCATATATGTTGTGATTTGTTGTTGTAGCTCCGCCTACCTCCCAGTCGGCTGAACCCACTCCATTTACATCCGTGTAGCTAGCGCCGTCATTGATTCTGAGAAACCGGTATGCATTCGGATAAGCATTGTGATGAAAGCCCGAAAATCCGCCTGTGGCCTGCCCGTGGCAGCCAGTTGTTCCTGCACAGGTCAATTCAGTAGCGCCGGCAGGCTCTGTAAAACCTCCAGCCACCGAACCCGGTGTCGTGTTAAGAAGAGCTACTTCATCAACAGTCCAAGATATGTCACGAACATTATGTGTCCGGCTGGAAGTGCTTCCGACTATGCTGCTCTTAAATGTACCTCCCGCTGTCATAGTCGCTCCTTCGCCGGTCACATTGGGTGCAGCAGCAATATTTCCGCTATGACAACCGATACAATCGAATTTTGTAAGATTATCATTCGTACCACTACTGTCAACCGCAGCCCCGTCCTGGCTGTTGTGCATTGTGTGGCAGTCACTACATGTGCCACTAATGGCTGCATAAGCAGACACACTTACCAGCGTGACTGAAAGAAACGCCAGCAATACTGCCATAATTATTTTTCTCATTTTAATTACCTCCTTTGTTTTTTGGTTTGTCTTCATTTTTGTTTTAGCCACCTCCTTTTTTATTTTAGCTTAAGAATTAAGCAATCATAAAGTCATTTATACTACCTTAACATAAGCAATTCATATGCCAGTCTTGAGTTCTATAGGCAATTAATCTTCTTCCTGTCATTATTCATGCTCTTAGTATGATATAACATAAAGGGATTAATCATTATTAGATGATTGCAAACTGACTCTTAGCCAGCTTAGTCATCATCACTTCTAAGCGTGTTATTTGACACAGTTGTGAATAATGACTCATAACCATTTCAGCGTATCAGGCAAGATAATTTTTCTATTATATCTACTTTCATTATAAAAGGGGACAGCCTTATAAGTTAATAATGAAAAACAATATATGTTCCTCCCGTTGGGTTTATTGCCTGTTAACATATTTCAAAGCAAATTGAACTTCTGCATCTTATATCTCAATGCATCTCGTGAAATACTGAGCAACTTGGCAGCCTTTGTCTGGTTATTGTCGGCCTTCTTGAGGGCCTGGACAATAAGATCCTTTTCCACATTTCTCAGAGAAAGGCCCTCGCTGGGAAAATCTATTGAACCGCCTTCCTCCGCTTCCGAATTAACATACTCAACTATTTCAGAGGGAAGATGTCTGGGATAAATTATATCGGTATCTTCCAGAATGCATATTCTCTCAACAATGTTCCTAAGTTCCCGGGCATTACCAAACCAGGGGTAATTCAACAACAGCTTTTCGGAGTCAGGAGAGATCATCTTAACATTTTTTTTGAATTCCTTATTGAATCTATTAATGTGATGCATTGCGAGAGGGATAATATCTTCCCTTCGTTCTCTCAAGGGTGAAAGGAAGATCGGAAATACCTTTAGCCTGTAATAAAGGTCTGCCCTGAAAGACCCCTCTCTTACTGCCCCTTCCAGGTTTTTTTTGTTCGTTGTTGCGACAATCCGTACATTAACTTTAATATCTTTAAGTCCGCCAACCCTTTTAAATGTCTTTTCTTCAAGGGCCCTCAATAGCTTGGCCTGTGTTGACAATTTAATATCTCCTATTTCATCCAGATATATAGTTCCTCCGCTGGCAACCTCAAATAGCCCTTTTTTGGATACTTTAGCATCTGTAAATGAACCTCTTTCATGGCCGAAAAGCTCACTCTCTATCAGCGCCTCAGGTATCGCCGTACAGGTTATTTCGACAAATGGTCCCGAGGCCCTCGCACTATGATAATGAATTGCCCTTGCGAGCAGACTTTTGCCGGTCCCGCTCTCACCCTGAATGAGAATCGTATTAGCATCACTTGCAGCTACTTTTTTTGCAAGATTGATAACATCCTTCATTATTTGAGAATTCCCTATAATATTATTGAAGCTGTAAGTGTCGAATTTTTCCTCTCTGAGGAAAGTAACTTCTCTTTTTAGATGTACCGTTTCAGAAGCCTTCCTGATGAGAACAGAAATTCTGTCCAGTTCAAAAGGTTTCTCCACAAAGTCATAAGCCCCTAATTTTATAGCCGAAACTGCGGTTTCTATGTCACCATGGGCAGTTATTATAATTACAACAACATCACTGCTCAGGTTTCTGATGGTCTTCAGTGTCTCAATACCACCCATCCCGGGCATATTTAGATCTAGGATAATAATATCGGGGGGTTCAGCCTTGAACATCTCAATTCCCTCTTCCCCGGTAGCAGCGGTAGCTACCTCATATTCCTCTTTTTCCAGATGCTGCTTAAGACTCCTGGTTATAAATTCCTCATCATCAATGACAAGTATCTTGCTTTGAGCCAATAACCCTCCATAACATAACGGAACAATTAATATTCTGCACAATCTTCACTGTGCCGGTTGATTTATAATGAGTTAATAACTTCTTACACGCCTTCTCTTTTTTGCATTAACGGCAAGTATATAGAGAATACACTCCCTTTTCCGACTTTACTTTCCACATCAATCTCGCCACCATGCTCATGTATAATTCTCCTGCTTATTGCTAAACCAAGCCCTGTTCCTTTTGATTTTTTTGTAAAGAATGGATCAAATATACTATTCAGATATTCGCCTTCTATCCCTTTGCCCGTATCTTCAAATCTAACGATAACCGCCTTTTCTCCGTGCAGTAATTTAATAATTTCAATATGCTCTTCCTTATCTATGTCGGATTTTAACGTTGTTATCTTAAGCTTTCCTCCATCCGGCATGGCCTGCACTGCGTTTATCATTAAATTTAAGAAGACCTGCTGCATCTGGTCGGGATCCATCATAATATCCGGGATTTCTCCTTCAACAATGGTATCTATAGATACATTCTGTTTTTTGGCCTCAGGATAAACGAAAAAAACAGCCTTATTCAATGCATCATTAATATTAAGAGCCAAGAAATTAGGGGGCTTGGGTTTAGCATAATTCAGCAAATCCTTAACTGTCCGGTCAAGTCTTTTTATGTGATTCAATATTTCAGTGGTGACAGCTTTCCTGCTATCATCTTCACTCATTTCCGACTGAAAAACCTGCACAGCACAACTTATTCCAGTAAGTGGATTTTTTATTTCATGAGCAATTCCGGAGATAATCTCTCCAAGAGATGCCAGTTTTGCCGCCCTCTGCATTTGTTCTGAATGGCACATTTCTATTTCCTGTTTAGCCGCATCAAGCGATTCAAGCATACTATTAAAACTTTTTGCCATAAGACCGAACTCATCTTTCTTATCTTCCTCCATCCTGGCAGACAAGTCCCCGCCTTCAATTCTACGTATAATCCGGATCATTTTCTTTATAGGTCTGTCTATTAACAACCCTATAACGAGCATAAATCCTCCACCGATCATCAAGAATCCCATCGCGGCATCCAATAACCGTTCTTTTTGAAATTGATTTATGGACTTATATACTTCATCCAGGGAAATATCCACTCCCATCACCCCTAATATCTCTTTTTCAGAACCGTGGCACCGGTGACAGATCGTCTGATTCTGGATAACAGTGAGTTTCGAAGCAAAACCCTGAGCATTTTTTTCCGTCAGATAAGCATCATTTATTGCCTTCTTATTAAACATATCTCTATCCCGTCTATTAATATGTCCGCCTATATCCTGCCTGGTTGAAGATGCTACTATAACTCCTTTATCCGGCTCAGATATTCTAATGGACCTCAGCTCACGGGAATCATTGGTCATACTTTCTAAAAAAGCTTGTAAATCCTGCCACCTGTTCTTCAACATAAGCACCATTATGCTGTGTGATATCCTTTCGGAAAGCAATACTACTTTTTCCTTCTGACCTTCAAGAAGCTTCCGTTCAGTTTCTTTAATGTCCCGCCATGTGGATAAAGTCATTATGACTGATATAATAAGGAAGGCAGTAATACTTATTTTAAACTTCAGACTATTAAACATTACTTAAATATAACATACACGCCAGGCCACCTACTTTATTTCCACTTTATTGAAAATCATTCTGGTTGCAAATTTCAACATCATAAAATGAGAAGCCACGATTCTTGACAAAAGATATTTCAAATGTTAATAATACTCACTTTTGTAAACTCTCAAAAGAATGACTTATAATTTTATTAATATAATTTAAGCAAACATATGTATTCCATATGTTATTATTAACAGTTGCTATTCAGGGGTAGATCTCCGCTGGCATGATATGTGGCCCCGATAGACCTCAAAACCAATAAATATCTTTGCATGAATAGGAGGAGAGGGATTTGGAATTTATAAAAATTTTAACTAGTAAAACTTTATTCCTTGCGATATTCCTTTTGTTCTCTTTTATGGCTCCCGGTGTTGATGCAGCAGACAAAGAGAATTGCCTTATGTGTCATAAGTATCGCCAGATCGGGCGGATTGATGAGAAGGGACGTAAGAGGAGTTATTTTGTCAGTGAAAATATTTACGCTAATGCTGTCCACAGAAACGTCCCCTGCAGAGACTGCCACACATATATAGATAAACTTCCTCATGATCCTGTAACACAAGAAGTCAATTGTGCCAACGAGTGTCACATCAAGCCCCCCTTCTCGAATGAAAATTTTTCTCATAAGAAAATTATAGATGTATATAACAGGAGCGTTCACGGCTCCAAAGACGATGACTCTGCAGAATTAAAGGCGGCAAAACCATATTGCAAATATTGTCATCTTAATCCTATTTATACACGGGTCGATGAACAAAGGATCGCCTTTGAAGAGACCTTAAGCCGTTGTTTGAATTGTCATGAAAGAAAAGGCGTTACGCAAGCTTATAAACATATAACCCATCGCCTGCGGTCCAAGACCTCACGCTCGCCTCAGGAAATTGTCCAGTTGTGCGCCAAGAATTGCCATGCTGATCTTGTGCTAATGAAAAAGCTGAAGGTCTCCAGGGAAAGCATGGAGGCGGTAAAAACTTATAATGAGTCAATCCATGGCAAAGCTATAGGCTTGGGATCGCAAACAGCTGCCGACTGTGTGAGTTGTCATGCCACAAGCTCAATACATGACATTTACAAGAAAGATGAACCGCACGCCACAGTGAATAAAGCAAACCTTGTAAAAACGTGCAAACAGTGTCATGAAAACGTAACTGAAAGGTTTGCTCAAATTGATGTGCATTCAGAAATCGGGCCGCATGAAAAACCGTTTTTATATTCTGTGAATGTTATTTTGGGATTTGTATTTTATGGATCAGTTTTCAGCTTGATAGGCCTTGCAATGCTCGAATCCTACGGCAGAAGAAAAGACGGGATTAGCATGCAGATCGTACGTGGAACATCCTGGCGCGGAGAATCGAAGCGGAAGAAATCCAAATAATATCATGAGACGAAATACAGGAATATCTCTATATATAAGGAGGGATGATGTCAACATCTAGTGAAAATATCGCGGCTTCTTCCAAAGAGGCGGGGGCTGATGAATACTATACATACGTTGAAGGCGTGGGAAATATCCCGAGAGACATATATAAATATGTAAAATCAGATCCGCTGGGAGACCTCCCGCGTTACTCATATCATATAGTTATCCAGCATTTTTTAACATTTATAACATTCCTCATCCTTGCAGCCACTGGGCTGACTTTACACTTCGCCAGCCTATGGTGGGCGCCTCTCGTGATGAAGCTTTTTGGCGGACCGGACACGGCACGACTTATCCATAGAATAGCAGCAGCATTAATGGTTATTGCAAGCGTATACCACCTTATAACAATTATCGGCGGGACCCTCCACAAAATCATGACAAAAAAATTTAATATTAACAGGACACAGATTCCCCTTATAAAGGATGCTCATGATATGGTCCACGATATTAAATATTTCTTGGGGAAAGAGGAGCAACGTCCCAAGATGTATAAATTCATGTACAAGCAGAAACTTCACTACGTTGCGATTTTATGGGGGACCTTTGTGCTGGTATCAGCGGGAACGTCATTATTGTTTCCCGAGACAATGGCAACTATCTGGCCTAACCCCAGATTCGGTCAGGACCTGGCCAGGTTGATGCACGCCGATGAAGCGATCATGGCAATTACAGTTATTGTCTTTTGGCACTGGTCAAATGTACACCTGGTCCCCGGCAGATTCCCTCTTCAGTGGTCTTTTCTGACTGGAAGAATTACCAGAGAACATCAAATAGAAGAGCACTTCCTGGAATACGTTTACAATCTGAAAGAGTTTCCGGAAGAAAGAGAATATATGAAAAAAATCTTAAGAGAAAACGGCTACGACACGAACTAAAGGAGGTGACTTTAAAGTGCCAGGCGAACCAAAGCGATTAGAACATCCCAAATCAGTTTATGTAATCGGGTTTATTTTTAAGATTATTACGCTTTCAGTATTGATAGCAGTTATATACCAGATCACTTTTTCTCCTCACGGCCCTGCTGTTTTAGTACCGATAAAGGAGAAGATCGAAGAATCTCAAAAATCAGCGATCCTCGATGAAGTGAGGCAGCAGGAGGAATACGAGAAGCACAGGCATTTTCATCATGTTGTCGAATATCCCCAACTCCCTGAAAATATGCGCCCTGTCTGTTACATATGTCATTCCGACTACCCCCACAGCAAAAATAAGAAAGTACGGGCAATGTTGAACATGCACACACAATTTTTCGTATGCGAAACATGTCATATCGAAGAACAACCAGGAATGAGCGTAATTTATAAGTGGTATAACCCTTTGAACGAAAATCCAAAGGGACCATTTTTTGGTACTTCATATGATACTGAGTCCGGAAACCTGGTTGAGGTTGAAGACCAGTTTTCCAAGATATCTCCCTTTTACAGAAGCGGAGATAAATTCAAGTCGGCGATTCAGATACAGGATTCAGATTTGGCTCAGGATTATGTAAAGGTCAGGGACAAACTTACTCCTGAGCAGAGAGATAACGTTAAAAAGAAATTCCATGTGCATATTAAAGCTAAAGGACATGAATGCAAAGTTTGCCACTCAAGAAATGGCATTCTTGATTTTAGAACCTTGGGGTTCTCAGCAAACAGAATCATAGACCTTGAGCAGTTAAACATTAAAGGGATGGTGACTAAATATGAAGAGTTCTACATCCCTAACCTGTTTTCAGAATAGTCTTTCTTGCAATTCTCTCCCACAGAGATTTCCTGACATTTCGGAAATCTCTGTGGGAATGTTAATATAAAACAAAAACATTACTGAAAATAATCGCCTTGCTACCTTTTCTTGTTCAATTAATATTAATTATTGTTGTTCTTTTCCTGCCAGCGAGTTCATTTGCAATAGAATGCATCAACACCAAATTTCTCTTCGACATCAAGCCTGGAGCAAATCAGCCAAGTGATATCGCCCTGGATTCAAAGGGGAACATATACCTCGTAGATGGAGTTAACAGCCGGATAATTGTAGTTAACGATAACGGGGGATGGAAATTCTCTTTTGGCAGCGAGGGGACTGAAAAGGGACAGTTCAAGCTGCCCCTCGGAATTGATATATCTGACTCAGGGAAAGTTTTTATTGCCGATACCGGGAATAGCAGGATTCAGGTTTTTGATTCCGAAGGCAATTTTTTATACATGTTTACGGTTAAGGCCGGCCACGGGGAGGCGCCTTCTGAACCAGTCGATGTTGCTGCCTCTAACTTAAATAATTTCCTCTATGTATCTGATAATAATAACCATAAGATTAAGGTGTACAAACAAAACGGCACGTATGATTTCGAGTGGGGAGGATTCGGAGAGACCTCCGGGGAATTCAGATACCCTGGAATTATGACATTAAATGAATACAATGAAATCTTTATCGTTGATGTGCTTAATACCAGGGTCCAGAAATTTGATCCGTTCGGAAAACATATCGTGTCTATTGGTTCATGGGGGGTACTGCAGGGACATCTGTTCAGACCTAAGGGGGTGGCCCTGGGCAAGAAAAACAGGGTGTTCATAAGCGACAGTTATATGGGAGTGATACAGGCATTTACGGACCTGGGGCGGTTCCTCGGGGTCATTTGCGAAAACAACAGGATAAAAAAATTTAAGTCTCCGGTAGGAATTATTGCTGATAAAAATGATAGACTACTCGTAGTGGAAATGAGAGGAAACGCAATAAGCGTACTGAAGATATTAGAATGAAAACAAAAAAAAATAATTCACACAAGTCCCATTTAACAAATAAATTCCAATTACAAAACTTTCCAGTATTTCAAATTTCCCCCTCGTTATGAATTGGCATTTATTTATTATTTAGTGCTTGCGATTTGGAATTAAAGCTAATGATTTCCAACGTCAGATTCAATAAGTACTCATTATATATTTTACTCACTGCCTTCTTTTTTCTTATTTTCAATCATTACACGTTTGCCCTTGAAATGTCTTCTAAAAGAGACTGTGTTGTCTGTCATATCGAGTGGATGGAAGACTTCAGGACCGACCAGGAAACGCTTGTAGAATTTCCATCTGGCAATGTCCTGATGAAGGATACTCAGGGCGTTGTCAGCTCCGAAGAAATATGTTACAGCTGTCATGACGGATATGTAATGGAATCACGTCACATTACGTGGACCTATAACCGGCATCCGGTTTTTGTGAAGCCCTCAAAAAATATAACGGTCCCCATAGACCTGCCTCTGAGTGTGAAAGACGAAATATACTGTGGCACCTGCCATTCAGCCCACGGAAAAGGCGCAGCTGCGCAGCACGGTGACCCTACCGGAAGGACCTCTGTTTTCAGGGAAGTTAATATTGATTCCAGTCTGTGCGAGAAGTGCCATCGGAATGAAGCTTCATTTAAGTTCTCAAACGGGCATCCTGTGCATACTAAAGCACTCGAACTGCCTGTGAAGCTATTTGAATTAGGCGCAAAACCCGCATCAGAAAAAAATAAGGTAGTATGTCAGTCCTGCCACAAAGTACATGGGGCCAAAGGGAACAAGATTCTGATCGTCGACAACAGAAACTCGGACCTATGTTCTCTCTGCCACGAAAAGCAGAAATCCCTGGTCGATACAAAACATGATCTGCGTACAACCCTCCCGGATGAAAAGAACATCAAGAAACAGCAGCTATCTGATTCAGGCCCCTGCAGTGCTTGTCACACACCGCATAACGCAGCCGGCAACAGGCTTTGGGCAAGACCGATTAAAGAAGGGAATCCAGCATCACAGATGTGTCTTACATGCCACGGAGAAAATACTGATTATAAGACAAAGCGCATAGGAGAATATTCACACCCTATTAATGCAAAGCTGGCTTCAGACGTAAAACTGTCTGATGAACTTCCTTTATTTTCAGAAGACGGCGCCAAAAATCCAAAAGGAAATGTTCAGTGTTTTACCTGTCATGATATTCACAGATGGGACCCGAACTCGCTCATTAATAAAGGCGGCAAAGATGTTGAGGGAGATTCTTCGAACAGTTTTCTCAGACTAGCCAATGACTCTTCCATTCTATGTCTTAAGTGTCATACTGACAAAGAACAATTGGCAACATCCGACCACAACCTTGCGGTAACCGCACCCGAAGAAAAAAACGTGCAGGGTTTTACCCCTCTCGTTTCCGGCCCCTGCGGCGTATGTCATATCCCCCATAACGCTGTATCAAACCGTTTATGGGCAAAAAAAATCTCCAGCGATAAAGATACCGCCTCACAGCTTTGTACAGGTTGCCACAACAGCAACGGAGCGGCAAAGGCCAAACTTCTCGGAGACAACTATCACGCAGTGGGAGTAACGTTGGACAAGTTCAATATTACGACGACCCTGCCGTTGTTTGACAATGAAGGGAATAAAACAGCCGACGGGAAAATCGCATGCTTAACATGCCATGACCCTCACACGTGGGACCCAATTAATCCTGTGCAGAATTATACATCTGAAAATGTTGAAGGGGACGCCGGAAACAGTTTCCTTAGAAAATCCAACTCTCCATCATCCGACCTGTGTAAGACCTGTCATAAAGAAAAGGCATTTGTTGATGGGACCGACCACGATATGAATATCACTGGTCCGGAAGCGAAAAACCTGCTAGGCCAGACAGTCAGGGAATCGGGGCAGTGCGGAGTATGCCACCTTGTCCATAACAGTCCCAATAATATGAAACTATGGGGCCGGGCATACGGAAAAATAACCGGCGATGAGGATCTGATAGACTCTCTATGTAACGGATGTCATTCCTCAGATGGAATCGCGAAAACTAAAATACCCGCGATCGCTTCTCATCCCGAAGAAAGATTAATAAATAATGTCCTGCGCAGTGACAGACAGTCTCTCGATTTCTCCCCTATATTCGACAAAATAACCGGGGCCGAAGTAAACGTCGGGAACATCTCCTGTCCTTCATGTCATAATGCTCATCAGTGGAGCCCTCTCGTTAAAGAAAAAGGTGTCAACAAAAACCTTGAAGGCAATGCAACAAACAGCTTTCTTCGGAATGTAAGCTATAATAATATCTGCATAGACTGCCACGGCCTTGACGCGATCTTCAGATATAAATACTTTCATGACCCCAATGAAAGAGTTGAACCCCCTGCTTCACTGATTAAATTCATCGAATAATATCAGCACGCAATTCCCGTTTAATAGTCCTATAATAATTAATTATTTTACAAACAGAATTTATTGTAGTAAAAATAGTTAAGTCAATTTTTGTAATCTGAGTTACTCATGGCTTGCATGAGTTTATGGGATAGAACAAATTATACTTGTCCATTAGTTAAACATAGTTTTACCAGAGGGGTTACTATATTTTAGTATCGTGGGCAGGCTGCATGATTAAAGTCAATTTCAACTCAGGAGGGTTGAACATATGAATTTAACCCGGGCTAAGAAAATATGCTTCATCTTCTCTTTATCGTTCCTGATTCTCATCTCTGATTCAGTACAAAAAACTTCTTTTGCAGCAGACATCGGCAACTGTCTCTTGTGCCACAAATATCCAGGACTGAGCAGAGTCGATGAAGAAGGACGCATGAGACTGTTTTTTATTAATGAGTCTATCTATAATAACGGCGTTCACGCAAAGGTTAAATGTGAAGGTTGCCATACCGACATTACCGAAATTCCACATAAAGCTGCTAAAAAGGTCGATTGCCTCGTAGAATGCCACATTATAGAGCCCACCACCGAAACAAAATTCTCACATAAAGATGTGGCTACTTTCATAAAAACCAGTGTACACGGGAAAGTTGATAAGATCGGCAACGACAAGAAATTTTCTGAGGATTATCCTTCATGCAAAGACTGTCATGACGAGCCGTTATACAGACCTCTTTCGTTCTTTAAAAAAGTACGGCCCGGCATCTCTGAAGCATCTCTCGGCAGATGCAGGGTATGTCACAAAAAAGATGATTTCATTTATCAGTTTTATAACCATGTGACAACAAGGCTGCACAAAAGCAGGAACCCCCTGAATATTGCGGAAATGTGCGGAAGATGCCACGACGATTCCTCTTTAGTAACAAGGCACGGCCTGTCGACAAAGGCAGTTTTTTCATACGGAGAGACCTTCCACGGCAAGGCGGCCACTTTCCTTGACGAACGGGTTCCTGACTGTCTTGACTGTCATGTTAATAAGGGAGAATCCGTTCACCAGATGCTTAGTCACAAGGACCCTTTATCATCCATACATGAAACCAATAAAGGTAAAGTCTGCGCTACCATAGATTGCCATCCGAGTGCTTCACCAAAGCTTGCAAACTACGGGGTCCATTCTGAATTCAACCTGACGCAGAGCCCGGCACAGTATTTTTTCACGTTTTTCTTTATTGTCCTGACCGGCGGCACATTGCTTCCCCTCATGGGGATTATATTCCTTGATTTGGTAAGGAGGTTCTTTCCGCATGCAACAATAGGACGGAGGAAATAGACCATGGAAAAATATCCGGCAATAAAGATAAAAGACGGTCAAAAATACTTTTACAGGTTTTCCCTTAACCAGAGGATACAGCATTTTATTCTGGCCTTCACAATCGTTATTCTTGTCTTAACCGGCATGCCCCTTAAATTTAATGAAGCTTCATGGGCCCCCTATCTTTATTCTCTGTTCGGCGGCATTCAGTATGCCCCGACCGTCCATAAAGTCAACGGCGCCATATTGGTGGGATTATTTTTCTACCATATTTTTTACCTGATTTATGTAATCCGTAAATATTATATTGAGCCGGCTAAAAAGAAAGGTGCGTTAAAGAAGTTTGGAGCTTTAAAAATTGTGCTTACCCAAAAGATGGCGCCCAATCTGAAGGATGCATATGATATAAGGGACCTAATGAAGTATCTCCTGTTTCTTACTGCTAAACGACCTGACGGGGATGAGATGACATGGAAAGAAAAATTTGATTACTGGGCCCCTTTCTGGGGTATGGTTGTCATCGGGGCTTCAGGAGTTATTTTGTGGAACAAGGAACTTTTCACACAAATACTGCCGGGAGGGGTCTTGAACTTTTTATTAATCGCCCATAGTGATGAAGCGCTTCTGGCCGCTCTGTTCCTGTTTATATGGCACTGGTATAACGTCCATTTTTCGATATCCGTTTTCCCGATGGGAACGGTTTTTTTAACAGGTTATTTATCTGAGGAATTGATGGTTGAAGAACATTACCAGCACTATGTGGACGTAATGAAGAAAGCAGGTCTGGAACATGAAATTCTTCCGCCTCACGGCGCACATGGACATGAATCACCCGAAGGAGGGGCGTCCTCATGAAAAATTTCTTCTTTAAAATTTATATGCTGGTCTTTATGGCACTTGTCGTCTTCTTTATGGTAATAATATGGAAAGTAACGTTTGCCCACATTCTGCATGAATACCACGAACGGCACAAGACCCAGGAAATCACAAAATTCAAAGAGCAACGGGAACAAAAGCCGGATAAAACCAAGTTTGAGAAGGTCATACTTGAAAGCGAAGAGAGGGTAAAGAACTACCTCGGATACAGAATTCTTGAAGAGGTCAGAATAAAGGGACACTTTCATCATATCGGGTTTGATATCGGACCGGACAACAGATCATATTGTATTAAGTGCCACGGCGATATGCCGCATGACGCGGTAAAGGAACTGCGGGCCTTCCTGAATATGCACGCCTTTTTTGTGGGCTGTGAGACATGTCATGTTAAATTGGGCGATTCTAATAAGACTGGCGTCTTCAAGTGGTATGACCGTACGACAGGCGAGATCGTTGCAAGTCCTGTGAAGAGGGGCAGTCCCGGTTCATTCAAGGCCAAAATTATACCTTTCGAGAAAAGTGGCGGCGCAATTCAGCGAGTGGATTCCGAGGAAAGAATTAATTTCTCGCTTGAGTACAAGCAAAACGAAAAAACACTCTCCGAAGGCCAGAAATCAAGGGCCAAAAAACTTATACATCAAATAGTCAGCAAGCAGCCTTATATATGTGAAGACTGCCACCAGAAGGAAAGGCCCCTTCTGCCCCTTGAAAACATAGGATATCCGAGGGAAAGGATAGATTCTATCACAAGCACGGAGGTTGTCGGCATGATAAAGAATTACACAAAATTCTATATGCCGAAGATGCTGTTGCCTGGCGATGAAGCAAAGAAACAATAGCTGTTCCGGCACGTTATTCAATAGAAAGCCGCAGACATTTCCTTCTTGTTGTGAAGTATCGTTCAGCCGGGAGGGGACGAAGCTCTTTTGTTCTCGGAAAAATTAGAAATTACCATTGTATGCTGCGGTGCGTCCTGATATGTAATTTTCTCAGATGGGAACAAATAATCCTGCTTAGTTCTAACATGCTGGTCAGCAACACACAGCTTTTTTCTATCAGGCATTCAGGCATATTGTAAAATATAATTAATCCTTGTATTCTTAAATAAATTTGAATCTAAATTCTTAAATATAAGAAAGCAACCCCTGCACATTGAGGAGAATTCAAACTTATATATTGTCCATGTTCCGGCAGGTAAATCTTGCAGGGGT
The DNA here is from genome assembly GCA_020053105.1 of Thermodesulfovibrionia bacterium. Lineage (GTDB taxonomy): Bacteria > Nitrospirota > Thermodesulfovibrionia > UBA6902 > UBA6902 > UBA6902. The sequence goes on along the minus strand of JAGVNU010000042.1, from coordinate 14,090 downwards.
GTTCTGCTTCATTTTTTTCATTTCATCGATACTTGCGAGCGGGTCTGCTTATGGAATAAGACTTACGCACGTCAAACACCTTTTCGATATTACTCATGGCTTCAGCCAACCAAGTGACGTCGCAGTCTCCAAAGACGGTCATATATATGTTGTAGACGGGGTCAACAACGTAATCAAGGTCTTCAATCAGTCCGGCAAATTCGATTTTTCCTTTGGAAGCAAAGGACCGTTTAACGGCCAATTTAAATTTCCATTAGGCATTGACGTCAGTACTTCAGGGAAAGTATATATTGCTGATTCCGGAAATCACAGGATACAAATATTCGGCCCGACCGGCAATTATCTGAACCAGATAAAACTCCATTCAAAGATCGAGGCAGCTGATCCGACAGATGTTGCAGTCAACGAGTCATTAAACAGGCTCTATGTAGCTGACAATGATAACCATTATATTCTCGTATATGATTTGTCAAATATGCAGTTATTGCAGACCCTTGGCGCGCCTGGCATAGAAGAACGCGAATTCAGATACCCCTTCCAGCTGGCCTTTGACAATCATAAATATATCTATATAACGGATGTTGTTAACACAAGGGTACAGGTTTTCAGTCCCGATGGACGATTTGTTACAGTCATCGGCGGATGGGGAGTTGAGAAAGGTCATTTCTTCAGACCCAAGGGTATCGCAATAGACAATAACAACAGGGTATATGTAAGCGACAGTTATATGGGTGTAATCCAGGTATTTAAAAATAGCGGCGAATTCTATTCCGCTATCGGCGACTCTGATAAAAACTCTGTGAAAAAATTTGTTACCCCTGCCGGGCTTTTCATTTATAACGACATACTATACGTAGTAGAAATGTTTGCTGATAAAATAAGCGCATATAAGATCATAGGAGATACTGAATGAAAATTGTCAATTGCACATTGTCAATTTTCAGTCTGGTTGTCATTTGCCTCATAGTCCAACCGGGCCCCCATGCTGAACAGGCCCAGGCGCCGAGGAATCCTGACTCGGCAAAAGAATGCGCTATATGTCATTACAACTGGATCGACACATTTTATATCGACGGCAGAGGGTCTGATCTGGTTGAATATCAGACAGAGAAGGTCGCAGCCAAACCCGAAATATGTTTTTCCTGCCATGACGGAAGTGTTGTTGATTCAAGGGCCAGAGTTTATAACGATCTCAGGCACAAGATAAACAAGCCTCCTCCCGCTTATATGAAAATACCTAAAATATTTCCACTCGACAAAGACGGAAACATGCAATGCTCTACATGTCACACTGCACACGGCGTTGCCAGCGAGATGGGTATCGAAAAGACCATCTTTATCAGGGCGTCCAATAAAGACTCAGGGATGTGCAGGATGTGTCATGCGGACAAGGACGGGGGACCTAAATTCGGCAACCATCCCGTAGGGCCTTCTGAAATGAAAATCCCCCAGCAGCTTCTGGATAGCGGCGCTGTTGCTGGTGAAGGGAAAAATAATATAATCTGCGAAACCTGCCATACGGTCCATGGTTCGCCGAATGAGAGCTTTTTAATTGAGAGCGCCAGGGACTCGCGGCTTTGCCTTGAATGCCATGCTGACAAAAATATTTTTACCCCTGAGGGCGAAAGGAACCATTTCCATGTCATAAATGCCGTACCCGGGAAAGTGAAAATACCCGCTGACCTGATAAAGAAGGGCGCTGAATTAGGGCCCAACGGAGAAATAATCTGTCAAACATGTCATAAGATACATAATAACAATATAGAATCGAATCTGCTGTTAATCAAGAAAGACGATAAATCCGGTTTATGCCTTACCTGTCATACGGACAAACAATATCTTGCGGGCACAAAACATAACCTGACACATTCAGCTCCTGAGGAAAAGAATCTGGAAGGTAAGACGGTCAAGGAAGCAGGCATATGTTCCCCATGCCACCTGCCCCATAAGGAAGCCAGAAAAGGAGGAGAAGGTTCGGATTATACCACTCAGCTTTGTATGAGCTGTCATAAAAAGGGGAATATAGCGGAGAAGGCCATTCCTGCCGATTACAAGCATCCAGTTAATGTTAACCCTTTTGAAATTGACAACCCGGATGTACTGCTTACTACCATCGGGGTGAAAAAAGAAGATTTAAAACTTCCGCTTTTCAATAAACACGGGGCACAGGATGTAAACGGAACTGTTACATGTGCCACCTGTCATGATCCCCACAGATGGCGTTCGGACACAACTGAAGGAGAAATAAGTAAGGACATAAAGGGAGACAATACGACCTCATTCCTCAGAAGGCCCTCTCCTGCGCTCTGCGGTGAGTGCCATAACACGAAATTATCAATCGTGAACTCCAAACACGATATTCAGAAGATGGCCCCCGAAGAAAAAAATTATATGGACCAAACCATCTCTGAATCAGGTGTCTGCGGAGTATGTCATATCATCCATGGAGGACAGGAAAGTTATCTGTGGGGAAGAAAAATCACCACTAAGAGCGGCCTAACTGTTATGGATCTGTGCATAAGTTGTCATAATGATAATGGAATGGCCAAGAAAAAAGTAATAAAAGAACATTCACACCCTGTGAACATTTCGCCTTCAGAAAAACATCTCTCCACTACACTGCCCCTTTTTGATAAAAACGGGAAAGTATCAAAGGAAGGTGTTATGGCCTGTCAGACATGTCATGACCCCCACCGCTGGGACCCCGTGAAAATTATTAAGGAAGAGCACTTCAAGCTCGAAGGAAATTCCCAAAACAGTTTTTTAAGACTGGAGAACTCGCCTTCCCCGACGCTGTGCGAAAATTGCCACCGTGATCAGGCTTATGTCGAAAAAACCGACCATGACCTCGTAATCTCGGCACCGTTAGAGAAAAACCTTATCGGTCAGACACCTGCTGAATCGGGGACCTGCGGTGTATGCCATCTTGTGCATAACGGAAAAAATAAAGTAAAACTATGGGCCCAGGGCTTCGGTGATGGATCAAGCATAATGGACATGATGTGCAATTCCTGCCACGCAGAAAACGGCGTCGGAAAAACTAAAATACCTCAAATTGATACCCATCCCGATGATATGCTTATTACGAATGCAGGGAGAGACATTAAAGGGACGCCAAACTACTTCCCGATATTTGACAAAGGCACAGGCAGCAGTACATCTGTCGGAAACATATCATGCCCTTCATGTCATGCCGTACATCAATGGGATCCAAGACTTCTTGTGAAAGGAAAAGGGACCAATCTCGAGGGCACTTCAAACAACAGCTTCCTCAGGCATCAGACTTATGACTTGCTATGTGTAGACTGCCACGGGCTTGATGCATTATTCCGGTTTAAATATTATCATGACCCTGAGGATAGGGTTGAAAAAGCCAAGGGGCCTGGCCAGCTATAAAAACCCGGTAAGAGAGTGCCCTCTCAGGCCATTGTTCGTGCAGCAAGACTCCCCAAAAAAGCCCCGAGAGCGTCCGCTATTAAATCACCGAAAGAAGCATCTCTCCCTGGCACTATGACCTGATGAAGTTCATCCGTGATGCCATAAATACTGGCAAAGATAACGGCCAATACAAAAGTATATTTATTCATCCCGCTTTTCTTTAATGAGAGGTAAAACAGATAAGCAAGCGGGATATAGGCGCACATATGAATGACTTTATCAAAATTCCTGGGTAGGTTAGGCAGAGGAATATTATGCCGAGACGAGAGATAATAAATCAGACCCATATAGCCAATAGTAAGCAGCCAGTAAAGAAGAGCTGGCCATAAGCTTATATTTTTTCTTTCAACCTTTTGCATTTCCCACTCAGACGGCAATTAATACCTTAGTGTTTAATAGATGACCCGTAATATGCGCACTCAAAGCGCTTGTTTATTTGCTCAGGACATGCAATGGAACTTAACATATATATAGACACTTAATATTTTACATCATTCAAATATTTTCAACATTAAAAGCACCCGATGAAGCACCCCGCCGACTAATATGGAAAATGGAAAAACGAAGGCTGCAGTCAGCATTGCTATTTTCAGTCCTTTCTCCTTTATAATCATAAACAGATTCGCAATGCATGGAATAAACAGGGTGATCGTAACCAGGCTTACAACAACCTGTTCAGTGTTAAGAAGTCCCTGTTCCTGTAGCCTGAATAGACCGGCGGCCCCGTAATCACGCCTCAGAAATCCCATAATAAAAGATTCGGCTGCCTCGGCGGGCAGTCCTAATACGCTGACAACCACGGGCGATGCCATTTTCTGGGCGAATGGCAGGACTTTAAATTTATCTGCAGTGAACAATATTAGTGTGCCCAGTATGAAAAGAGGAACGGCCTCTTTCAGATACCATTCAATCCGCCACAATGTCTTTATAAATACATTAGAAAACTGGGGGAGCCTGAGAGGAGGCAGCTCGAGTATGAAATCAGCCCTCTGCCCCGGTATCAGCTTTGCGGCAATATACCCCACAAAGACAATTACAGCGGCAAGGGTACCGGCCCATATTAACACCGCACTGACAGGCTGATTACCGAACATCCCGAGAATAACACCTAATTGTGCGGAACACGGCACCCCGAGGGCAAGAAGAATAATAACAATAAGCCTTTCCTTGGGGGTATCGAGTATTCTGCTTGTAAGGACAGCCATAGTGTCGCAGCCCAGTCCCAGTACCATGGGAAGCACTGCCTTGCCGTTGAGTCCCATGATCCTGAAAACTTTATTCAGCATGGCCGCCAGACGCGGCAAATAGCCTGAATCCTCCATTATGGAAAAGGCAATAAAGAATGTCGCAGTAATAGGAAGGATTATGGCTATGGCATATGTAAGCGCCATTGTTATTACACCATAGGGGCCTATTAATAACTCCTGAAGCAGTTGAACAGGTATTAATGCCTTAACAATTTTTACAGCCCACGGATTAAGATAATTCCCGAAAACACCTTCCTCGAAAAAATCCACAAGAGTACCAGCGCCGAATCTGCCCACAAATTCATACACAACATAAAGGACTATCATAAGAAAGGGGAAGCCCCATACAGGGTGTGTTGCGACCTCCTCGAAAAATCCTGTAAGTCTCTTTCTCTGCGGGGCCGTTTTTTTGATTATTTTACCTGCGACCTCGTCTACGACTTTAAGTCTCTGCTGGCTGATTATATAGCTGAGCGACTCGGTATATTTTTCAGCAGCCTTATTTATATATGACTCGATAAGATTGATCTTCTCTTTGTTGAGGTTGTCTAATAGCCACTTCTTCAGAGTCCTGTCTCCAGAGAGGACCATAAGTGAAACCGAACGCTTAGAGATATGTGATTCAGGTATGAGCGGTTCGACCATGGAGATATATTTTTCAATATGGTCGTCATAATAAAATTGGTAATTTGAAACCCGTGGCTTTACAGCGACCTTTTTTAGGGAATTTATACCTTTTTTCTGAACAGCTATCGTTGAGGCCACATCCAATCCGAATATTTCACTGAGCGCGCCTTCATCAATCTCTATGCCCCTGCTTGATGACTCATCTCTCATGTTCAGGTCAATGACAAGGGGAAGTCCCATTTCAATAAGCTGGATGGTTATAAAAAGGGACCTTTTCATGTTCTTTGAATCGGCAACATGGACCACCGCATCAGATTTCTTCTGCAGAAGAATGTCCCGGGTGACTTTTTCATCTTCACTCATAGGGATAAGACTGTTGACTCCGGGGGTATCGACAATCTGATATTTTTTCTTCTGAATAGTTGCTTCGCCTCTGGTAATCTCCACGGTTGTACCGGGGTAATTTGATACCGTCACGTAGCGGCCTGTCAGCAAACCGAAAATTGCGCTTTTCCCTACGTTCGGGTTACCTACAAGACATATTACCGGCGCCCCGCTCTCTATCTCATTCTGTTTATGGCCATGGTCGTGCATCCGCTTGATAATCTCCTGTTCTTAATCAATTGTACGTTCTGCGTTCTTGAGCTGTGGAATTACACTTAATCAATTTAAATTGACCGTTCCCGGGGAGTTAATGGACTATGCATTATCCTTGCATTTTTTGCAGTATCCGTAGAGCTCCATTTTATGCGACATTGCATGAAACCCGAATTCATCGGCTACCCGCGTCTGCAGCCTCTCTATCTTCAGGTCCTGAAATTCTGTAATCGATCCGCATTTAATACAGATGAGATGATCGTGATGGTCTTCAGCTGATAACGGCTCATACCTGGTAAGGTTATCTGCAAAGACCCTCTCTGTGGCAAGTCCTGATTTATTCAGGAGTTTTAACGTGCGGTAAACTGTTGTAAATCCAATGTCACTGTATTTTTTACTGATTTCCCTGTAAAGTTCTTCAGCAGTCACGTGTTCACCGATTTGAAGAAATTCCGAGGCGATGAGGTCCCTCTGCCGGGTTGATTTTAGGCCTTTTTCTTTAAGGAAGCTCTTTAATTTCTCTTTCTTTTGCGTTATCTGTTTGATACCCTCACCTGTTCGCCTCCCGAATATCTTCATGACTTGAATTTTATATATTCTACCCCCTGTTTGTCAAGGAAATTGAAATTCATTTTCAATTAGACACCAAGATCATGGCAACCCCATTAAAATGCATTACACATTTAAACTGCCCTGAAATAGACTCTGGGCTACAGAAGAATAATATCCCGCTGGCAAAAATCATATATTTGCCGGCGGGCTTATTGTTTTGCAGGTGTTGTCCGGCTGGATCTTCTTATTTCTCGATTGTTATTGCCTCTGAAGGGCACGTATCAACTGCTTCCTGGCAGTCACAGGTGTCACACTTGTCTTCTGCCTTTACAAATGCCTTTTCATCACTCCCGAGTTCAAATACTTCCGGACAAAGTTCAACACACGTGGCACAACCCGTACACGCATCATAATCGATTACTGGTTTCATGAATACCTCCCGGTTAATAATATGGTCTGAAGAATCAGACTCTATTTGCTTTAATGGATAGTTAAGATAGACTCCAGAATATTATTAGTATAATATCACATAATGGAAAATTGAATAGTGCCTTAATCCGCTTATAAAAAACTCTAATTAGTTAGAACACATGTTTGACTATTCTACAGGAGTCACAATTGCCATAACGACAAGCCGTTCTCCCCTGTCTGCCTTAAATCCGTGAAAAACCATCGGATCACACGGAAGACATGTCTTCTCATCTGCCTCGATAGTCTCATCCCCGACAGTAAATGTCCCCTTCCCTTCAACTACATACATTAAGAGCCTCATCGGCGCCTTATGAGGGTCCAGTTTCTGTCCTGGTTCAAGACACATGAGGGCCACCCTCATCTCCGGCTTATCGGTAAGCATTTCTCTTGATATTTTGTTCGGATAAAATTTTATCAATTTTTTAAGATCGAGTGTCTCCATGCCGCCCTCCTGTTAGAATATGATGTTTAAGATTACGTCAATTATATAATCTACTCCTCTGAAAAAGATATTGCCTCTACCGGGCACACGCCGGCCGCTTCGTCACAATCACAGGTATTACACTTGTTATCAGCAATGACAAAGGCCTTTGAGCCGTCCTCCCTGAGTTCAAATACCTCCGGGCATATCTCGACGCAGGAACCGCAGCCGATACACAGGTCATAGTCAACGACAGGTTTTTTCATCGCACTTTCCTCCAATGATGTTTTTAAATTAGCTAGCCCGCTTATTATATTAAGCTATAAATTTGGACTATACTGTTGCTCATAGCATATACCTAATTATCATATATACAAGTAACGATAGTTCTGCGATGAGCTATGTCATATGATTTATATCATATAATCCCATATGCGATAGTAGTCCGGCATCGCTTCATTTATAAACCTGACAATTTATATCATGATAAAAAAATGCGGCGTCAATTAAAATCTGCTATTATTCTAAGAACAAGAAAGCCGTTTGCTGTTAAAATTTTAGAACCGGTGGTCCATATGGAAAAACTCTATGACGTAATAATAATCGGAGGAGGGCCTGCAGGCCTGAGTGCTGCTCAATATGCTTCGCGGGCCGGGCTGAAAACTGTTATTCTTGACAAATCTCCTACCGCAGGCGCCCTTGCATATTCGAGTAAGATAGAAAACTATCCGGGGCTTGTCGAACCTTTGTCCGGAAGCAAGCTGCTCAGCATATTCCGCAATCAGGCCATAAAATTCGGCGCAGAATACATAGAAGCCCAGGTTGTTGGAGTCAGGGTCGCAAGCGATATAAAGGAAGTAGACGTGATGGATAACACCTACAGAGGGAAGACGCTGATTATTGCCACTGGATCAATGGGAAGGAACCCGTCCATCCCGGGAGAAGAGAAGTTTCTCGGCAGGGGAGTAAGTTACTGTGCGATCTGCGACGCGGCCTTCTTTAAAAACCAGACTGTATGTGTGATCGGAAATTCCGAAGAAGCAGTAAAGGAGGCGGAACTGCTGGCAGGGTTTGCAAAGACCGTATATATCATGTCCCCAACCGGAAGCATTAATGTTCCGGCAGACCACCCCGTGCGTTCCTCGGACAAAATAACTGTTCTTACGGGGCACAGGGTCACCTCAATAGAGGGTGATGATATTGTTACAAGAATTAAAGTCAAAAACACGGGGACAGACGGGGAACAGGTACTTCAGATGGACGGGGTATTTGTATATCTGCAAGGCAGCCAGCCGATTGTTGACTTCCTTGACTCAACCCTGCCTCTCAGTGATAAATCCTGCATAATCACACATAGAACTATGGAGACTTCCGCCCCTGGCGTATTCGCGGCAGGTGATGTGACCTGTGCTGAAGCCAGACAGGTCGTTACAGCAGCGGCATACGGGTGCCTCGCCGCCCTGTCTGCTGAGAAATATATACATAATAAAAAACGCATGCGCTTCGACTGGGGCGAATCATGATTCGTCATGGCCTCAAGATATTTACGCGCGTAATTCAGATGGCCGCAAAATACATGTGGCACAGATATCCTGAAACTTTTCCCCCTTGCACAATCCCGATATGCCGTGATGGCAGAGAGCGAAATCATATTTAAGAGGATCTTCGGGGTCATATGTTTTTAGCGCATCTGTTATTTCTTTTGCTGTCTTCCAGTCAGAAGATGTCCTCTTCGTCAGGCCGAGACATATCGATATCCTCGCTATATGGGTATCAAGGGGAATAATTAGTTTTGAAGGCAGGACATTGTCCCATATACCTAAGTCAATGTCTTTTGCCCTGACCATCCATCTAAGGAAAAGATTAAGGCGTTTGCAGGCGCTGCCTTTTTCAGGAGAAGGAAAGAGTTGCGTCAAGCCCTGAGGCTTAATATTTTTACCATAAACCGGTAACGTGTCAATGTTTAAAAAATAATTAACGAATCCGGCAAGCGCAGGCCCTATATCTTCATGTTCATGACTGTAATAATGATTAAACATTTTTTTCAGTGAATCCCATTCATTCAATGTTTGACTCAGCAAATATATAAGACAGAGTATATCTCCTTCCTGGTTGAACCTGTAACTGATACCGCTGAAATGTTTCCTGTCGTTTTTCAGAGAGAAGTTCCTGATGAACTGCGCGGGATGTTTCCCTCCGGGCTTAAGGATTTTTTCTATTACAGGCTTAAAAAGCCCAACCTTGCCGTATGCCAAACAGCAGGCGATAAAACCCGCAATCTCCATATCATCAGGATCAGAATATCTTCGCGGGAATTCAATCGGGTCATGCTTTATTCTTTCATTGAAATCATAATCCCTGTAAAACTTATCGAGTGCCTTTTTGAGGGGATGCATAGAGTAATATTAACATAAAGAGGACGGCTGAAAATGTCTTTGACGTAATCCAAGATTCCATTTATAATCTATCTATGCTTGAGGCCCTGAAAAACGTTCCGATGACTTTTATTCCTATTTTTGTCGCAATGGATGTGTTTGCCGTACTCCCGGTATTCATATCCGTTACCACAGACATAGAGAATTCCGACAAGAAGATAATCGTCAAGCAGTCGATAATAACGGCGCTGGCAGTAAGCCTTGCCTTTGTTGCAGTCGGTGAGGCGGTCTTCAGCATCCTGGGAATTACCGTCGACGATTTCAAAATAGCAGGGGGTCTTGTCCTGCTGGTAATAGCTGTTCTTGACCTCTTAAGGCCCGGGGGGGAGCGAAGAAAGATTGAGGACACGATCGGTGTAGTGCCGATTGGCGTGCCGTTAATCGTAGGGCCCGCTGTCCTTACTACTTTAATAGTGATGAATGACCATTACGGCGTTGCGCCGACAATAATATCTCTTACCCTGAACCTGATAATAGTCTGGGCCTCCTTTGTACAGGCGGAAAAGATCATCAGTCTGATCGGGAAAAACGGTATTGTCGCGCTCTCAAAGGTAATGGCGATTCTCCTTGCTTCTATTGCAGTAATGATGATCCGCCTGGGCGTTGAACATCTTGTTAAGTAGCCGGCAGGGGGCAATCAGAAAGGTATCTCCATATGGAACTGAGTGATGACGGGTATTGCTTTGTCTGCGGGCCGAAGAATCCCGTCGGCCTGAAACTGGATTTCCAATTTGATGGAAAAACGATCAGCACCGAATTCGTCCCTTTAAGGGAACATCAGGGTTACATGAACATCGTGCATGGGGGGATCATATCTACCCTGCTTGATGAGGTAATGGTAAAACTCGCAATTGAAATGGGCATGCCCGCGGTCACAGCGCAGATGGATATTCGCCTGAAAAAAGCGCTGAACACCGGTGTAAAGATAACGGTTTCCGCTGAGATAACAAAAGACTCAAAGAAGATTATAGAGGCGTATGCAAAGGCCGTTACGGATGACGGGGTAATTGTCGCTGATGCAAAAGGAAAACTTATGAAAATTACAAATCACAAATTATAAATTCCAAATAAATCCCAACAAAAGAAATTCAAATGACCAAACCGTCAATCCTCATCTGGTTGGTTTTGCCGACTTAAATAGTTATATGTCTGATTGATTATTGGAATTTATTTGATATTTGGTGCTTGTGATTTAGGATTTATTATTCTTATGGAATAACACTTAATATTTAACTGCAGGGATACATCAACTAATATCTCTTCTTAAAATAATCCTCAAGAATCTGTCTGTGATCAAAGGCCATATCTGCAGGGAGGTTGTCCTTGAAAAATATTCCTATGTCCTTTGCGTCATCTGCGGCAACAGGAGTACCCGTTGCTGATGCAATGAATATCGTGGATACGGTGTGGTGTCTTGGGTCCCTTTTGGGATCAGAGTATGTGTGAAACTGCCTGATGATTTTAATATCGAGACAGGTTTCTTCCTTTGCTTCCCTGATAACAGCGTCTTCTAATGTTTCGCCGTAGTCTACAAAGCCTCCCGGGATGGCCCATCCGGGCGGGGGATTTTTTCTCTTAATGAGAATGATCCCGCCGTTTATTTCAATAATCGCGTCGACCGTAAGGAACGGGTTTCTCGGTCCAGCTTCCAGGGACAATCAACTCTCCTCTTCACTCTCCAGTTTCATGTTAACCTCTACGTCAGGGGAAATAGTGGATATGGCATGTTTATAGACGAGCTGCTGGGTGCTCTGTTTTAAAAGGACGACAAAGTTGTCAAACCCCTTAATCGTTCCTTTCAGGCGGGTGCCATTCATTAAAAAGACGGAAACCGGTATCTTTTCTTTCCTGAGATAGTTCAGGTAAAGGTCCTGAAGCTTGCGGTCTTTGTTAATCATGCGCTGTCTCCTTTTCAGAATTTTGACAGAGAAAAATCCAGCCAATGTATTACCTGAATGCGATTTTCTTCGTCAGTATTATTCTTTCAGCCCTTTTCCGGGAACTCATGCGACATCAACAGACTTTAGAGTAAATCAATTTCTTTATAATTTCAATATCGATTATGACCTTTTCAAATATTTTCTCTGCTTCCATTATGCCCGTGATATCGATCCAGTGTATGTCAGGCTCTTTCCTGAACCACGTATACTGTCTCTTCGCATACATCTTCGTTCTCTTCTTCGTCAGTCTTACTGCTTCAGCAAGATCAACAGAGCCGTCCAGAAAGAGCGCCATCTCTTTGTAACCGAGCGCCTGCATAGCTGTCATGCCGGGGCCCATTTTCAATAACCTTTTCGTCTCTTCCAGCAAACCATCTTCCATCATCTTATCGACCCGCTCTTCGATGAGACTGTAAAGTTCTTTCCTGTCCCTTGAAAGTCCGATCTTGATAAAATCACAATGTAAAGGCTGCGTTGACCCCTTCTGGATTTCCGAGATCCCTTTCTCTGATTTAAATGAAATTTCAAGCGCACGCACAAGCCGCCGGAGGTCATTAGGCTCTATCTTTCCTGCGGCATCCGGATCAACAGCCTTCAGTTTATCATACAAATGACCTATACCATGCAGCTTTTCTTCATGCATTAATTTTTCCCTTAATGACTCATCAGCCCCCGGCCCTTCAAAAAGACCGGTTGTCAAAGATCGTATGTAAAGACCTGTCCCTCCGACAATCAATGGTATTTTGTTCTTATTATGAAGGACCGCTATAATCTGAGAGGCCTTTTCCTTAAACAGACCCGCGCTGAATTTTTCATCAGGCTCCAGGATGTTAATCAGGTGATGCGGGACCGCTCCGAGTTCTTCTGATGAAGGTTTGGCCGTGCCTATGTCCATATGGCGATATACAAGCATCGAGTCGGCGCTTATGATTTCAGTTTTGAGGGCTTTTGCAAGGAGAATGGACAGGCCTGTCTTTCCGACGCCGGTGGGGCCAAGGATAATGATAACTGGTTTCATTGAATATTAAATAGTTCCATGTTTTAATCAGCTGTTAATTGCAGTACACGATACCATCGATGGAAGTCTCCCTACCGAGAGTGCCTTATTCGCTGAAGATTTCTTGGTAACATTTTCGATAGGAGTAGCTAAGAGATTGGAAGAGAGCAATGGCTGGTTGCTCTTCCCAAGGATATCTTCGGTTCACTGTGGCATATTAGTTTTTACATCTTGCAGACTTGACACACAGACCGCCAAATGACTATCTGACAAATCGAAAACAGTGCTGTCAGGAAATACACCTGTCCATTGATTCCTGGCCTTGTTGAATAGATCCTGGATTTTGTTTTTCAACTCCGTGTCGGTTTGGCCAGAATTCCTGAACTCCAGCACTCTGAAGCCCTCATCATCAATGCCGCTTACGGCTGCTTTAAGAGCGTCATAATCGGGGCCGTCAAAATAGATGAGCTTACCGCCATATTCTGTGGCAGGTACTCCGACTGCGGTTTTAGTGACCCGTTTCGTGAAATAATTAATGACCCCTTTGTCTTTCTGGCTCAGAAACTCATCGTAGAGCTTGGTAAATATAAGCTTGAAGACCTCTTCAAAGACATCCACTCCGGCATTTGCCAGCACTTCGTCTTCCATTTCCAGGATGATATTTGTTAATGACTTGCGCTCATTGGCGATTTTGTCTTTGATGATGAGATCTTTCAGGGTATACCGTTCGCTTAGTATGTCCTTAAGTCTCTGACTTGCTTTGGGGATATCGGTGATGTCTTCAAAGTAGTTAGGGTCTTTGTGGTGGCAACGCAGTTGGTCTTTGCCGTCTTTGAGTTTCGGTTTTTTCAGCTCGACAATAATGTATGGTGTATCAGGGCGGTCTTTATCAAAGACTACAACATCAGCGCTCTTCTTCTCTCTGCCGAAAGTGACGGCATATTCAAAGGCAATTCGTTTTTTAGGGTATCCATATAGTTGTACTAGTCTTGCAGTAAATAACTGACGGACGATTTCTTCCGGCTTTAACTGGATATCCTTATCGCGAATAATACAGGTGACGAACGGAGTCTTCTTACCCTTCGCTTCCTTGATAACAATTTTCTTGCGCAGAGCGCTGATTTCTTCTTCGGAAAAAAGAGAGAGATGATAATTACTATCTTTGAGCGTCGTTTGTACAATGTCTTCTTGTGTCATTCATTTTCCCTTTTTCTTGTCTCCGCCATTTCTTAAGCTATCATAAAGAAGATAGTCGGATTAACTCCTACCCAAATCCCGATTTAGAAAACTGCAACACTATTTTCACAAGGGATCGAGACTAATTTTATAATCTATTGAGTCATTATCGTGGTCAAAGGTTGCTGA